>NZ_JBIUWI010000028.1:0-66295 GCF_044743385.1 Pseudomonas sp. NPDC087639
GCTCTCAAGGCTGGCGACTCCGTTGTTCTGGTTGGTTTCGGTACTTTCTCCGTGACTGATCGTCCGGCTCGTACCGGTCGTAACCCTCAGACCGGCAAGACTCTGGAAATCCCGGCTGCCAAAAAGCCAGGTTTCAAAGCCGGTAAAGCACTGAAAGAAGCGGTTAACTAAGTTTCAGTTTTTACCCATCCGGGTCGGGGTAATGCCTGACTTGGCAGCGGAGCGGTAGAGCAGGTGGCTTGAATAGACATCTGTAACGCCGGGATCGAGGGTTCGAGCCCTGTCCGCTCCGCCAGTTACGAGAAGGCGCATCCTCGGATGCGCCTTTCTTCTATCCGGATTCTACCCACGCTCCACGGTTGCCTAATTTTGAAGTTCAACCGTTTCTGGGGGACGCATGCTGCAGAATATCAGGGACAATTCACAAGGCTGGATTGCCAAGACCATTATCGGGATCATCGTTGTATTGATGGCGTTCACGGGTATCGAAGCCATTTTCCAGGCTACGACCAACAGCCAGAATGCGGCCACGGTCAACGGTGAAGACATCAGTCAGAACGAGCTCAGCCAGGCCGTTGATATGCAACGACGTCAGCTGATGCAACAGCTGGGCAAGGATTTCGACGCTTCGTTGCTCGATGAAAAAATGCTCCGCGAATCTGCCCTCAAGGGTCTGATCGATCGCAAGTTGTTGCTGCAAGGTGCCGAACAAGCGAAATTCGCTTTCTCCGAAGGTGCACTGGATCAGGTGATCCTGCAGACGCCTGAATTCCAGGTTGATGGCAAGTTCAGCTCCGAGCGTTTCGACCAGGTGATCCGTCAACTGGGTTACAGCCGTATGCAATTCCGCCAGATGCTGGCTCAGGAAATGCTGATCGGCCAAGTCCGTGCCGGTGTGGCGGGCAGCGGTTTCGTCACCGACGCCGAAGTGCTGGCATTCGCCCGTCTGGAAAAACAGACCCGCGATTTCGCGACCCTTAACGTCAAGGCTGATCCGGCCGCGGTCAAGCTGACCGACGATGAGGTCAAGGCTTACTACGACGAGCACGCCAAGGAATTCATGACCCCGGATCAAGTGGTCATCGATTACATCGAGCTGAAGAAGGCTTCGTTCTTTGATCAGGTCGCCGTCAAGGACGAAGACCTGCAAGCGGCGTATCAGAAAGAGATCGCCAACCTGTCGGAACAGCGTCGCGCGGCGCACATTCTGATCGAAGTGAACGACAAGACCACCGAGGCTCAGGCCAAGGCGAAGATCGAAGAAGTCCAGGCGCGTCTGGCCAAGGGCGAGAAATTCGAAGCGCTGGCCAAAGAGTTCTCGCAGGATCCGGGTTCGGCCAACACTGGCGGTGACCTTGGTTATGCAGGTCCTGGCGTCTACGATCCGGCCTTCGAAAAAGCCCTGTACTCGTTGGCTAAAGATCAGGTTTCCGAGCCGGTTCGCACCGATTTCGGTTACCACTTGATCAAACTGCTGGGTGTTGAAGCACCTGAAGTACCGACCCTGGCCAGCCTGAAAGACAAGCTGACCCGCGAGCTGAAAGCCGCGCAGGTCGAGCAGCGTTTCGTCGAGGCGACCAAGCAACTGGAAGACTCTGCGTTCGAGGCGTCCGACCTGGCACAGCCAGCGGCGGATCTGAAACTGACAGTGCACACTTCCAAGCCGTTTGGCCGTGAAGGTGGCGAAGGTGTTGCGGCCAACCGTGCCGTGGTTACTGCTGCGTTCAGCACTGAAGTGATCGATGAGGGCGCCAACAGCACCGCCATCGAACTGGATCCGGAAACGGTGATCGTCCTGCGCGCCAAGGAACACTTGAAGCCTGCGCAATTGCCTCTGGAAAGTGTGAGTGCGGCTATCCGCACCCAACTGACCAAAGAGCACGCGAGCGCTGCTGCCAAGACCAAGGCCGATAAGCTGATCGCTGATCTGCGCGATGGCAAGGCTCCATTGGACAAGGCGGTTGACGGTCAGAACTGGAAAACCACCGAAGCGGCCACCCGTGGTCAGGAAGGTGTTGATCCTGCGGTACTGCAAGCGTTGTTCCGCATGCCGAAGCCGGCAGCCAAGGACAAGCCAACGTTCAGCAGCGTTACTTTGCCCGATGGCAGTCTGATGATCGTGCGTCTGAACGGCGTCAACGAAGCGGCTGCGCCGACTGATGAAGAGAAGGCGCAGTACCGTCGCTTCCTCGCGTCGCGTGAAGGTCAGCAGGACTTTGCGGCGTATCGCAAGCAGTTGGAAGCTCAGGCAGAGATCAAGCGTTTTTGATGTTTGATTGAGTTGCGAAACAAGAGCCCCGGCCGATCAGCCGGGGCTTTTTTGTGGGAGCTTACTTGCCAGCGATGGCGGCCTGTCTACCGACCAATCTCTATCAGAAGCACTTGATCCACAGCGGGAAGGCGCCAGTCGTTACAGCGTCGCCCATCAATCGGTACTATCCCGCGCGCGGAAATCCATGTGCTCTCGCATTGATGGCCGCATACAAGGTCGAAACCAGCAACGCCGCGACGATCCACGGAAAGTGCTCAACGCCCACGCTGCCCAACATCAGACCTCCTGCCAGTCCACCCCCTGCAATGCCGACATTCCACAAAGTAACCAACATCGACTGCGCGGTATCGGCGGCGTTTTTTGCCGTTTTCGCCGAGGCTGTTTGCAGCAACGATGGCATGGCACCAAATGCCAACCCCCACACGGCGGTGGCGAGGTAGACCACGCTCGGCAATTCGCGCCACAGGCCGAGTGCAATGGCCGAGAGCATGAACAGCAGTGCGCTGATCAGCACCAGTTCGCGCAGCCAGCGATCAATCAGTCTGCCGACGATCCACAGGCTCAGCACCGAGGCCACGCCGAATACCAGCAGTACTTGATCGATACGGCCGCCAAGCCCCGAGGGTTGCAGGAAAGGCGCGATATAGGTGTACAGAAGGTTGTGCGCAACCACGTAGGACAGGGTGACGAACAACACCGATCTTACGCCTGGCAGGGTAAATACCTGACGCAGCGGCAGGCGATTGCTGGTGCGTTCTCCCGGGAAATCCGGCACCTGCAAGCGTACCCAGATCACCAGCAGCACGGTCAAAGCGGTCATGATGGCGAAGCTCAGGCGCCAGCCGATCAGGGTGCCAAGCAAGGTACCAGCCGGAATCCCCAGCGATAGCGCAATCGGTGCGCCAAGCATGGCCACGGTGATGGCACGACCTTGCAGGTGCGGCGCAACCATCCGGCTCGCGTAGCCCGCCAGCAGCGCCCAGAGCAGGCCGGCGAACACGCCGGCAATGAAGCGTGCAATCAGCGTCAGCCAGTACCACTCCGACACGGCGGTAATGCTGTTGGCGATGGCGAAGCCGCCGATGGCGGATAACAACAGCGGTCGTCGACGCCAGCCGCGAGTGGCGATCGTGAGCGGAATGGCTGCCACGATCGAGCCAATGGCATAGAGCGTGACCAGTTGCCCGATCAGTGCCTGGGAGACATTCAGGCCGCTGCTCATCTGCGGCAGCAGACCGGCCGGCAGGGCTTCGGTCATCACCGTGATGAAACCGGCAGTCGCCAGTGCCAGCAGGGCGGCGAGGGGGAAAGGGTCACGGGTGTCGATCGGGTTTTCCTGTGAGTTGCAGGTGAGTTGTGCTTCGTTCATGAGCCAGCGTCCATGTGCAGGGGGTGAAGAGAGCACAGGGTAGGGCGCTGCGCATTGGCGAAAAACAGGTTATGGTTCCGAACATATCGGACATGGATGTCGTCAATGGAGGCGTGGTATGGATAGCCTGGGCAGTATTTCGGTGTTCGTTCAGGTCGCCGAGACCCGCAGTTTCACCGAGGCCGGCCGGCTGCAGGGGGTGTCATCCTCGGCGGTGGGTAAAAGCATTGCGCGGATGGAGGCGAGGCTCGGCGTGCGGTTGTTTCATCGCACCACTCGCAGCGTCACGCTGACCAGCGAAGGCGCGCTGTTTCTTGAACGTTGCCGCAAAATCCTCGCGGAAGTCGAGGCGGCGGAGTTCGAGTTGTGTAACGCGGCTTCGCAGCCGCACGGCAAGCTGCGGATCAGCCTGCCGCAGGTGCATGGGCTGGTGATGCCGGTCATGACCGAGTTCATGGCGCTTTATCCGCAGATCGAAATGGATCTGGATCTGACAGATCGCATGGTTGATGTGGTCGAGGAAGGCTTCGATGCGGTCATTCGTACCGGTAAACCGCGGGATTCCCGACTCATGGCGCGGCCATTGGGCGAGTTTCACATGGTGCTGGTGGCCAGTCCTGCTTACTTGCAGCAACGCGGTGTGCCACAAGAACCCGCTGATCTAGCGGCTCACGCGTGTCTGCGCCACACCTTCCATGCCACCGGCAAAATGGAGCCGTGGCCGCTGCGACGAGAGGTGTCTGCGGCTGAGCCAATATTGCCGGTGCGACTGGTCAGCACATCCATTGAGGCCGTTAACCACGCGGCGTTGGCCGGGATGGGAATCGCTTGCCTGCCGGACTTCATGACCCATGAGGCAGTCGCCGCAGGGCACCTGCAAAGGGTGCTGGATCGGTATCTGGAACACACCGGGCAGTTCTGGATTCTGTGGCCGTCGAGCCGCCACGCGACTGCGAAATTGCGGGTGTTCATTGATCATTTATCGACGCGACTTTTTCCCGCAATCGAGAGTCGCTAGAGTTGTAACCGTTTTAAGACACTAATCCATACGCCGCGGGGCCGCGATCTGTTGCACAATACGCCCCGGACTGTTTTCTCTCAGGATGTTCAATGTTGATTTTCACTCCCCTGCGTGTTGTCGGGTTGGCGCTGTTGTTGACTGCTGTTGCCGGCTGTTCGAAAGACAAGCCGATGTATGAGCATGAGAACTTCGATGACTCCGGTACGTTTTCGCGCAATTATCCAGTGACCGACTCGGTCAGCTGTGAAGCGGCCCGTCGTGCTTTGCTCAGCCAGGGTTACATCATCACCAGCAGCGATCCGAAACTGGTCAGCGGCCACAAGAGCTTCCAGCAAACCGGCGATACCCACATGGAGATCAGCTTCAACGTGGTCTGCGCAGATGACGGCACTGCCGGGCACCATGCCACGATGTTCGCCAACGCCCTGCAGGATCGTTACGCTCTGAAGAAGACCAACAACTCGGCCAGCCTGGGTGTCGGTGTGCTGGGTTCGGTGTCGATGCCGATCGGTTCCTCGGACGATTCGATGGTCAAGGTCGCCAGCGAGACGGTGACGGCGCAAAAGTTCTATGAGCGATTCTTTACGCTGGTCGAGCAGTTCCTGCCGGCAGAAACGAAGAAAGCGGCGCATATCGAAGAGAAGCCGAAGACCGATCTCGGCGTGCCTGAGCCGAAAGCGGCTCCAGCGCCTTTGGTTCCAGCGGCGGAGCCCGCTCCGGCACCCGCACCAGCGGTGACCGCACCTGCACCTGTTGAGACCGCACCGGTCAGTTCAGAGCCGGTTGCGCCGCCAGCGGATTCCACGCCGATCACACCGGCGCCGAGTGCAGAACCTGCGCCGGCCACAGAAACCATCACGCCACCGGCCAATCCGACGGACATCCCGCCGCCGTCCGAGCCGATTCCGGCGATGCCAGCCTCCGGCCAGTAAACCGCTGCTCCCTGTAGGAGCTGCCGAAGGCTGCGATCTTTTGATCTTGATCTTAAAAAAATCAAAAGATCGCAGCCTTCGGCAGCTCCTACAGGTGAAATGTCGTTACATTCCCCTGACAAAATCCCCGCGATAAATTCCTGACCGCCTGCTACGTTTTATTCATGAAGGCCGTGTTTCATTTTTCCTTCACACGGGCACGTTATGCTCGGGACATTATCGAAGAGAGCAGTAGGGGGATTACACAATGGATGACTATCAAGAAGAACTGCTCGAATTCCAGGCTTATGAACTCGACTCGCCTGAGCCGGCAGAAGACGCCACCGAGCTTTAAAACCTCAAGCAGTTTTGCGATGACTACGACGGAACTCGCCGGGTGTCTGACCGTTCCAGCGTTTGAATGCGCGCTGGAATGCCTCGGCTGAGGCAAAGCCCAGCAGGTAGGCGATTTCGCCGAACGCCAGTTCGGTGTCGCGAATGTAGGTCATCGCCAGATCACGCCGAGTGTCATTGAGGATCGCGCGAAACTGCGTGCCTTCCTCGGCCAGTTTGCGCCGCAAGGTCCACGTCGGCAGCTTCAGGCGCGCCGCCACTTCTTCCAGGTCGGGTTCCCGGCCGCCATTAAGCAACGGCCCAAGCAATTGCGTGATGCGTTCGCGCAGGCTGCGGGTGCGGGTCAGTTGTTCCAGTTCCCGCTCACACAACCCGATCAAATGCTTCCACGTGCTTGGGCAATGCTCCGGATTGCGCTGGGCGAGGCTATTCAGGCTCAAACGCAACTGGTTGCGCTCGGCACCGAACTGGATCGGGCCATCTCCCAATGCGTTGTAGGCTTCACGATAATCCGGCTCTTCGAACTCGATTTCGATGCGTTCGGCGCGCAGCGGTTCGCGGTTGACGCTGGATAATTGCTGCAGCCATCCAGCGATGATCGAATCCACCACAAAGCGGTTATAGGCGTTGTACGGGCTGATCGAATAGAAGCGCAGCCAGGCGCCATTGGCGTCTTCGTGAAAGCTCGACTGGCCGCGATAGTTGGAGCCGTACAGCGGCTCGAAGCGAATCAAACAACGTGCCGCCTCACGCACAGTCGGTGCCTGCGATGCGGTGACGCCGGCCAATCCGGCCTGGCTCAAACGACTGAGCTGACCCATGCGCAGGCCCAGTGCCGGATCCTCCGTGAGTTGAATCGCACTGTGCCCCAAACGCATATAACGCGGAATCGACAGCCGCGCCCCGGCCTCGGCCAAGCGCGCGGCATCCAGACCGTACTGCTCCAGTAACGGCTGGGGATCGGCGCCATGGCTGCGCACGGCATCGGCAAGGCTATGGACGAAACCCACCGACAGATCCCCGAGGCGCATCGGCAGCGGCTTCATCACTTACAACCAGATATTCAGCAAGCGTGCGCCACGGGCGTCGCCGTCGGCGAACTGCTGGCCGTTGCTGCTGAGAAAGCTCTGCCCGGAACTGGATTTGTCCCAGAACTGGCCGCGCAGGAACACGCTCATACCGGCAATTGCGCGGCTGCTGGGTGGTTGCGCAGTCAAGGTCAGGCGATGCCAGGCCTGGCCTTCGCTGACTTCACCGGGTTTGAGGCTGACTGAGCTCGGTGTACTCGAACCCTTGTAGCCACGCCACGGCTTATCCCACGCGCCATGTCCGAACACTTGTGCCGGTACCGCGATCAATTGCGCGCCTTGCTCGTCGAGTTTGCGGTAGTTGTCCGGATACCAGCTGTCGCTGCCGATCAGCACGCCGAGGCGCCCGGCCGGGGTGTCGACGACGTTGATTGTCTGTTCACTGGCCTGAATGACGTCACGTTGATCGAAGATCGGGTGCATTTGCCGCTGCGGCTGGCCGAGCGGCGCACCGTCGCGACCGAAGACCACGCTGCTGTTGTAGAGCGCACCGCTGCCGGATTTGAGCTGGCCGTCGCGGATGCTCGGCTCGGGCAACACGATGGAGCCGGCCACCAGCGTCACATGGAATTCCTTGGCCAGACCGCCGAACAGCGCCTGGTAATCCTTGGCCATGGCGCGCGATTTCATGCGCAGATGGGCGTCGTTCAGCCGATCGCTACCTTTGGCGCCAAGCCAGGCGCGAGCGAACAATAATGGATTGCTGGCGGCCATCCAGTTCATCGCCTCGGCGAGGGTCGGGGCCTGGTACAGCTCGTCTTTTTCGCCGCTGATCATCAGCCAGGTGCCGACATGTTCCGGCAACACCACCACGGTCTTGTCATTCAACAAGCCCTGATCCTGGGCTTGCTGCAAATACGCGGCGAGTTTTCGGTGCAAGCGCTCTGAGCTTTGATAGTCGGTGGGAAACAGTTCGGGCTGGATGCCGAGCAGATTGCCACGGTCGCCGGGCGTACCCTCATCGACCGCGAGTTTGATGCGCAGGTCCGACAGATAATGCCCGGCGGGCCGATCCGCCGCCCACATGGCGTAGGTGGTCAGGGCGGCCACGATGGCCATGGAGAAAAACAGGTACAGAAGTTTACGCATGAAAACCAACAACAACCGGGTACAGGGTGTGGCGACTAGGGTAGGGCGCCTGTCCGCGCTTGCCAAGGGGCGCTGCGCATTTTGATCATTAACTTGTCAGTTACGGTCATTGAGTGACAGCGATGCGACTCTTAGTCTGTCGAACATGACTGACGGGGGACACAGAGCTCCCGCAATTTCCGTGATTGCTCGTTGTGGAGTTACCGATGACCGCCGCTCATTACCCGCACCTGCTGGCCCCGCTGGACCTGGGATTCACCACGCTGCGCAACCGTACCCTGATGGGTTCGATGCACACTGGCCTGGAAGAGAAACCGGGCGGTTTCGAGCGCATGGCGGCGTACTTCGCCGAACGTGCCCGAGGCGGCGTCGGCCTGATGGTCACCGGCGGGATCGGCCCGAACGACGAGGGCGGTGTGTATTCCGGCGCGGCCAAGCTGACCACCGAGGAAGAAGCGCTCAAACACCGCATCGTCACCCGCGCGGTGCACGAGGCGGGCGGCAAGATCTGCATGCAGATCCTTCACGCCGGCCGTTATGCCTACAGTCCGAAGCAGGTAGCGCCGAGCGCGATTCAGGCGCCGATCAACCCGTTCAAGCCCAAAGAGCTGGACGAGGATGGCATCGAGAAGCAGATCAGCGATTTCGTCACTTGCTCGGTACTGGCACAAACCGCCGAGTACGACGGCGTCGAGATCATGGGCTCGGAAGGGTATTTCATTAACCAGTTCCTCGCTGCGCACACCAACCACCGTACCGACCGTTGGGGTGGCAGCTACGAAAACCGTATGCGCCTGCCGGTAGAAATCGTGCGCCGCGTCCGGGAAGCGGTCGGGCCGAATTTCATTATCATTTTCCGTCTGTCGATGCTCGATCTGGTCGAGGGTGGCAGTACCTGGGAAGAAATCGTCATCCTGGCCAAAGCCATCGAGCAGGCCGGTGCGACCATCATCAACACCGGCATCGGCTGGCATGAAGCGCGGATCCCGACCATCGCCACCAAGGTGCCGCGTGCGGCATTCAGCAAGGTTACGGCCAAGCTGCGCGGCTCGGTGAGCATTCCGCTGATCACCACCAACCGCATCAACACGCCGGAAATCGCCGAGCAGATTCTCGCTGAAGGCGATGCCGACATGGTCTCGATGGCGCGGCCGTTCCTTGCCGACCCGGACTTCGTCAACAAGGCTGCCGAAGGGCGTGCCGACGAAATCAACACCTGCATCGGTTGCAACCAGGCGTGCCTCGACCACACCTTCGGCGGCAAGCTCACCAGTTGCCTGGTCAACCCGCGTGCCTGCCACGAAACCGAGCTCAATTATCTGCCGGTGCAGCAGATCAAGAAAATCGCCGTGGTCGGCGCCGGGCCTGCCGGGTTGTCCGCTGCCACCGTGGCTGCCGAGCGTGGGCATCAGGTGACGCTGTTCGATTCGGCCAGCGAAATCGGTGGCCAGTTCAATATCGCCAAGCGCGTACCGGGCAAGGAAGAGTTTTTCGAGACCCTGCGCTACTTCAAGCGCAAGTTGCAGACCACCCACGTCGAGGTGTGCCTGAACACCCGCGTCGATGTGGCGAAACTGGTTGAAGGCGGATACGACGAGATCATCCTCGCCACTGGCATTGCGCCGCGTATGCCGGCGATTCCGGGCGTCGAAAATGCCAAGGTGTTGAGCTACCTGGATGTGATCCTCGAGCGCAAACCGGTGGGCAAGCGTGTGGCGGTGATCGGTGCCGGCGGTATCGGTTTCGACGTGTCGGAATTCCTTGTGCATGAAGGCGTGGCCACCAGTCTGGATCGTGCCGCGTTCTGGAAAGAGTGGGGCATTGACACTCATCTTGAGGCCCGTGGTGGTGTGGCCGGGATCAAACCAGCGCCGCATGCGCCGGCCCGTGAAGTGTTCCTGTTGCAGCGAAAGAAAACCAAAGTGGGCGATGGCCTGGGCAAGACCACCGGCTGGATTCACCGCACGGGGCTGAAGAACAAGCAGGTGCAGATGCTCAACAGCGTCGAATACCTGAGCATCGACGATGAAGGCCTGCATATCCGCATCGGCGAAAGCGGCGAGCCACAGCTGCTGGCGGTGGACAACATCGTCATCTGCGCGGGGCAGGATCCGCTGCGTGAGCTGCATGACGGGCTGGTGGCCGCCGGGCAGAACGTGCACCTGATCGGCGGTGCCGACGTGGCGGCGGAGCTGGATGCCAAGCGCGCAATCAATCAGGGTTCGCGTCTGGCCGCCGAACTCTAAAACCACACATCTCCACTGTTGATCATTCCCACGCTCCACGTGGGAATGATCAAGCTCGCAGCCTGTGGCAGCTCCTAAAGGATTTTTTGTTGGCTGGTAGACTGTGGTCTTTTTCAGATCATGCCGTGCTTATGTTTCCCCAAGCCCCTCTCAACCTTCTTCAACTCGACTGGCTCACCACCGCCGGCATCGAAGTCGCGATCCTGCGCCTCGATCAGATCGACCCACTGATCAGCGGCAACAAGTGGTTCAAACTCGTCGAACACCTCAAAGCCGCCGACCACGCAGGCGCCGACGGCATCATCAGCCTCGGCGGGGCGCATTCCAATCATCTGCATGCCTTGGCCGCAGCGGGCAAGCGTCTGGGGTTCAAAACCGTGGGGCTGTTGCGCGGCCATCCGCAGGAAACGCCGACGGTGAAGGATCTGCACGCATTCGGCATGCAGCTGCATTGGCTGGGTTATGGCGGCTATCGGGCGCGGCATGAACCGGGTTTCTGGCTGCCGTGGCAGGCGCAATATCCGACGCTGCATGCGGTGCCGGAGGGCGGTGGGGGATTGCCTGGAGCACTGGGCTGCGCAGCACTGAAGGTTCAGGTCGATGCGCAGTTGAGCGATCTGGGCTGGATCGATTACCACGGTTGGTGGCTGGCTTGCGGCACGGGGACGACGTTGGCTGGGCTGGCGCTGGTCGAGGCCGGCGAGCGTCCGGTGTACGGCGCGTTGGCCGTGCCTGACGATCACGGGGTCGCGCCACACGTCGAGGCGATCGTTCGCGAGGCAGGCTTGGCCACAGCGGATTACCAGTTGCTCGACGCCAGCCGAGGCGGTTTCGCCAAGGTCGATGCGCAATTGCTTGGCTTCATCGAACAGACCGAACAGCTCAGTGGTGTGCCGCTGGAGCCGTTGTACACCGGCAAGGCGTTACTGGCGCTCAAGCAGCAGGTCGAAGCGGGCCGGTTTGCCAGCGGCACGCGACTGATCTTCGTGCATACCGGCGGACTCCAAGGACGCCGAGGCTTCAACCGTAATTCCTGAGTAGAAGCGAGCACCCTGTGGCGAGGGGATTTATCCCCGATGGACTGCTTGGCAGTCCCGCGGCTTGATGGGGTTGCTTCGCAACCCGTCGGGGATAAATCCCCTCACCACGATGGCGTTTCCATTCCGGACAATCAGCGATCCGCCCGTTTTGGCATCATCCGTAGCAACGTGTTATCCCTCACCACGTAATGGTGATAAATCCCCGCCAGCGCATGCAGCCCGATCAGCCAGTAACCTGCCGTGGCGATCAACACATGCCAGCCTTCAACCTGTTTGGCGAACGCCTTGTCCTCGCTTACCAGCAGTGGCAGATCGAAACCATAGAACATCACCTGATGCCCCTCGGCGCTGGTGATCAACCAGCCGAGAATCGGCATGCCGATCATGAACAAGTACAACGCCCAGTGCATCAAACGCGCCAGCAGGGTTTGCCATTGCGGCGAAGCCGGGAAGATTTTTGGCGCCGTGCCGACGCTGCGGGCCAGCAGGCGAAACCACACCAGCACGAACACAGTCAGGCCCAGCATGTAGTGGGCTTCTTTGATCAGCGTGCGTCCGCCACTGCCCTTGGGGAACAGACCACGAAATTCCATGCTGGCGTAGACCAGCACCAACAACACCAGCATCAACCAGTGCAGCAGGACCGATACGGTGCTGTAGCGAGATTCGGAACTTGTCCACGGCATACGGTGTTTCCTCACAGATCAGGGTCGAAACGGGCCGTTCTTGGGCGACGGCATGTTTTAACTGTAATCCGCTTTGACGGATTTGCCTGAGGCTGATCGGTCTTTCAATGCGCTGAATCAAGGTGCAGCCAAAAAAACGCCCCTGTCGCTAAGACAGGGGCGTTTTTTCATACGGCGCGGGGCAGATCAGCTCGACTGCGGCATCTCACCATTGGCCAGACGCTTATTGATGTCGGCAATCACTTCCGGCAGATCAGTGATGGTGTCGATCATGTAGTGCGGGCGCGAGCTTTCGAACAGCGCGTGGATGCGCTTGCGTTCGCTGGCCAGTTCATCGCTGCCTAATGCGCGGAAACCCTCGTAGTCCAGACCCAGCGCGTTGCCCGAGCAGATCAGTGCCACTGTCCACATTCCGGCGCGACGGCCCTCAAGAATGCCCGGTACGGTGTCGTCGATCTTCACGCAAGCGCCGACATCATCAATGCCCAGCGCGATCACGTTGGCCAGTGCCTGGGCCGGCCATGGGCGGCCATTTGGCACTTCGTCGGTGGCGACCACGTGGTCGGCGACGTAGCCATTGGTGGCGGCCAGTTCCACGACTTTATCCATCACCGGTTTCGGGTAGCCGGAGCAGGAGCCGATCTTGATCCCTTGCTGGCGCAGGTTGGCGATGGTTTCCAGGGCGCCGGGAATCAGCGCCGAGTGTTCGGCGATTTTCTCGATCTGCAACGGCATGAAACGGTTGTAGATCGCGGTGACGTCATCGTCGGTCGGGGTGCGGCCGAACACCTTGCGATACCGCTCGGCGACCTGCGGCTGATCGCACAGGGTGCGGATGTGATCCCACTTGCCCATGCCCATCGGCCCACGGGCTTCTTCGATGGAGACCTGGACGTCGAACTCGGCGAACGCTTCGACGAAGATCTGCGTCGGGGCGAAAGAACCGAAGTCGACCACGGTGCCGGCCCAGTCGAGGATGGCAGCTTGCAGTTTGGTTGGGTTGGTGTAGTTCATGGCGAAAATTCCTGAGTTGGCAATGCAATTCAAAATGTGGGATTTGTGGTGAATCAGATTTCGAGGACTTCCATCTCGCGCAGCACTTCACCTACCGCCGCGACCGCTTCGCGCATCTGCGCCGGGCTGACGTGGCCGATGCAGCCGACGCGGAAAGTTTCGACCTGGGTCAGTTTGCCGGGGTAGAGGATGTAACCCTTGGCCTTGACCCGTTCGTAGAAGTCCTTGAACTGATAACGAGGATCGGTCGGCGCGTGGAACGTGGCGATGATCGGCGCCTGGATCGCTGCCGGCAGGAAGCTGCGCAAACCGAGTTTGGCCATCTCTTCCATCAGCGCCTGACAGTTGGCGGCGTAGCGCGCATGCCGCGCTGGCAGGCCACCTTCTTCGTTGTATTGCAGCAAGGCTTCGTGCAGCGCCGCGACCACGTGGGTCGGCGGGGTGAAGCGCCACTGGCCGGTCTTCTGCATGTAAGTGTGCTGGTCGAACAGATCCATCGCCAGCGACTGCGAATTACCGGCGGCAGCGGCCAACGACTCTTTACGAGCGAAGACAAAACCCATCCCCGGCACACCTTCCAGGCATTTGCCAGACGCGGCGATCAGTGCGTCGAAAGGCACTTGCTGCGCATCCACCGGCAAGGCACCGAAGGAACTCATGGCATCGATGATCAGGCGTTTGCCGTGTTGCTCGATAACCTGGGCAATTTCCGGCAACGGATTGAGGATGCCGGTGCTGGTTTCGCAGTGGATCAGCGCGACGTGGGTGATATCACTGTCGGCGCGCAGCAGACGATCAACGTCGGCAGCAGTAGTCGGTTCATCTTCAGCGGTTTCGAAAGTGCTGAACGAACGGCCGAGCACTTCGCAGATTTTCGCCAGACGCTTGCCGTAGGCACCGTTGATCAGCACCAGCACCTTGCCGTCGCGGGGTACGAGAGTGCCGATGACCGCTTCGACCGCAAAGGTTCCACTGCCCTGCAACGGCACGCAATGGTGAGTGGCGGCGCCGTTGAGGATCGCCAGCAATTGCTCGCAGAGGCTGGCGGTCAGTTGGTTGAAGCGGTCATCCCATGACCCCCAGTCGACCATCATCGCCTGGCGGGTGCGGGCCGAAGTGGTCAACGGGCCGGGAGTGAGCAGGATGGGTTCGGCAATACTCATTCGTGTGTCCTCGGAAAGCGCTGTGGGATGAAGCTACGGGGCATACGTTGCAATTCGCCGTTGCATCAATCAAATTGTTTGTTGTTATGCCAGCCATCAGTGAGGGTTATTCATGAACTTGTTCCAACTGCGCGCCTTCGACGCCGTCGCCCGTGAAGGCAGCTTCACCCGCGCCGCCGCGCGGTTGTTCATCAGCCAGCCGGCGGTCACCGGGCACATCAAGGCGCTGGAGGAGCACTACCAGATCACCCTGTTGCGGCGCACCGCGCGACGGGTGGAACTGACCGAGGAGGGCACCAAACTCGCAGCGATCACCCGGGCCATGTTCGGTCTGGCGGAAGAAGCGCAGACGATGCTCGAAGCCAACCGTCAGTTGCTCACTGGGCGCCTGGAAGTGGCGGCTGATGGGCCGCACATGGTCATGCCGATGCTCGCCAGCCTGCGCGCGCGGTATCCGGGGATTACCGTGAATCTGCGTCTGGGCAATGCGCAGGAAACCCTCGCCGCACTGTTATCGGAGCACGCCGATGTCGCGGTGCTGACTGAAGTCGAGCCGCGCAAGGGACTGCATCTGCAAGCACTGAATGAATCTCGGATTTGCGCGCTGGTGCCGGCCGGACACCCTTGGGCAGAGCGCGTCGCAGAGGTGAAGCTCAAGGAACTTGATCAGGTGATCATGGTGCTGCGCGAGCCGAGTTCGATTACCCGGCGCACGTTTGATCAGGCGTGTGCGCAGGCGTCGATCCATCCGCGTGTGCTGCTCGAACTGGACAGCCGTGAAGCGGTGACGGAGGCCGTAGCGGCGCAGTTGGGGGTTGGCGTGGTGTCGTCGGTGGAGGTCAGCCATGACCCACGAGTGGTGGCGATTCCGATTGTCGGCGAGGGGCTCGTGAACCGGCACATGATTGGCTGCATGGAGCGGCGGCGGGAGTTGCGGTTGATTCAGGCGTTCTTTGGCTTGGCGCCAGTCTGATACACCGCGACGCACTCATCGCTGGCTTGCCAGCGATAGGGCCATCACTGGCTACACAAGACTTTCGCGAACCATATCGAGAAACGTCGCGACCACCCGCCGCGAACTCTGCTCACGCAAACAGACCAAGGTTTCGGTCAATCTGCGGGTGCAATCGGTAATCGGCAACGCGCATACCCGCGAATCCGCGCCAAACTCCGCCGCCGAAACAACCCCCACACCAATCCCGACAACCACTGCTTCCCGCGCCGCTTCCCGCCCCTCAACCTGAATCGCCGGGCGAATGCGAAACCCGGCCCGGGCCATTTCCTCTTCCAGTGTCTGCCGCGTCACTGAACCGTGTTCACGCAACACCAGCGGCGTGTCGTCGAGGTCCGCCAGGCAAATCGATTCACGCTCCGCCCACGGATGATTGCGCGAAACGAACGCCACCATCGGATCGTTGCGCAACGGCACGCTGAGCAAACGTTCATCACTGACATCCCGACCCAGCAGCGCCAGATCGGCCTGATAGTTGAACAGCCGAAACAGCGATTCATCGGTGTTGCCCGTCTCGATCTTCACGCTGATCCCCGGATATCGCTCGCAGAACCGCGCAATCTGCGGCAGCACATGCACCGGCGCATCCACCGCCAGAATCAGGCTGCCGGTCTGCAAGGCCTGGGATTCCTGAAGCAGCTCCTGCGCTTCGGCTTCAATCACAAACAGGCGCTGAGTAATCGCCAGCAAGCGTTCGCCGAGGTCAGTCAAACGCACGGAACGTTTATTGCGATGAAACAATAAAACGCCGAAGCGTTCTTCGAGTTTGCGCACCTGGTCGGAAATCGCCGGTTGCGTGAGGAAAAGCCGCTCGGCGGCTTTGGTGAAGCTTCCATGTACGGCCACGGCATGGAAGGCTTTGAGCTGGGCGTGGGACACCGACATGTAGCCTCCAGTAACAAGCTGAGCTTATGTGTGAAATACGATAAATCGATTTTATTTATTAAACAGTAATTGCTTTGATCCGCTCACGCCATCGATGACTGCCCGATCGGACAGCAGCGTTGGCGATGAGCCTGTGCGTGCAACAGCAGGACTCATCTGACCGGTATCGCTTTAGGGATGGGGTGATATCGCAGTGCTCAACAATAAAAAACACAGGCGTTTACTTAACGATTCTGCCGGCACACTCACACCCTGAGGTCAGAACCACAATGAACAAGCACATCGGCACCATTGCGCGTTGGCGCATGCAGATTTTCGCTATTACCTGGCTCGCGTACGCCGCTTTCTACTTCACCCGCAAAGCGTTTTCGGTGGCCAAACTCGGCATCGGTGAAGACCCGAACTTCATGCTCGACAAAATGACCATGGCCAATCTCGATGCCATCTATCTGGCGGCTTACGCGATCGGCCAATTCACCTGGGGCATGCTTGCCGACCGCTTTGGCCCAAGGGTTGTGGTGCTCGGCGGTTTGCTGATTTCCGCTGCGGCGGCGCTGGTGATGGGCAGTTTTGCAACGTTGCCGATCTTCGCCACCTGCATGTTGATCCAGGGGTTGGCGCAGTCCACCGGTTGGTCGGGGTTGTGCAAGAACCTCGGCAGTTTTTTCCCTTCCGCACAACGTGGGCGAGTGCTTGGGTTGTGGAGTTCCTGCTATGCGTTTGGCGGTCTGGTGGCGTCGCCGTTCGCCGGTTGGTGGGCGTACACGCTGGTGGGCACCTGGCACGCGGCGTTTATTTCCAGTGCGGTGGTGGTTGCGGTCGTGGCGGTGTTGTTCTTTATCTTCCAGCGCAACAAACCGGAAGACGTCGGTCTGCCGGCGGTGGAACCGGAGCCTGAACTGAGTGCTGAAGAGATCGAAGCCAACAGCAAACTCAGCGTTTGGGAGCCGCTGAAGGAGATCCTGCGCAACCGCACGGTGTTGGTGCTGGGGCTGGCTTACTTCATGTTGAAACCGGCGCGTTACGCGATTCTGTTGTGGGGGCCGGTGATTGTCTTTGAGCAGATGCCCAGCGTCGGCAAGGTGGGGGCAGCGATCATTCCGACCTCGTTCGAACTGGCCGGGTTGCTCGGGCCGATCATGATCGGCTTGGCCTCGGACAAACTGTTCGGCGCCCGGCGCATGCCGGCCTGTGTGCTGAGTCTGCTGGCGCTGACCGTAACCCTGGCGCTGTTCATGGCCGCCTTGCAAACCGGCAGTGTGTTGCTGGTGGTGGCACTGCTGTTTGTCATGGGCCTTACCCTGTATGGCCCGGACTCGATGATCAGCGGCGCGGCCGCCATCGACTTCGGTAAAGCCAAGGCTGGCGCTACCGCTGCCGGATTCGTCAACGGCTGCGGCTCGGTCGGCGCGGTGCTCGGCGGTTTGCTGCCGGGTTATTTCGATACGGTGACGGTGTTCATCGTCTTCGCCGGTTGCGCGCTGTTCTCGGCGCTGGTGCTGATCCCGCATTGGAACAGCCGTCCGGTCGGCGTGATGGAGCCGCGCGCGTCCATCCCCAATTGCCCGTTGACGATCAAACCTCTGCGTTCCTGAAACCCTTTGCCTCGCGGCCTGCTGCGGCGTTCGCGGCAGGCTGTGTCGTGGCCAACTGACTGGAGAATCCCATGAGACCGTTTTGGCTGGAGCAGGCCTTGCAGGCCGATGCGTCCGCAACTTGCCCGCCGCTGCAAGGCGAAGTGCGCAGTGACGTGTGCATTGTCGGCGGCGGTTACACCGGGTTGTGGACGGCGATCATGCTCAAGCAACAGAACCCCGAACTCGATGTGTTGTTGATCGAAGCTGACATCTGTGGCGCTGGCGCCAGTGGGCGAAACGGCGGTTGCGCGCTGTCGTGGTCGGCCAAGTACTTCACCCTCGAGCGCTTGTTCGGCGTCGAAGAAGCGGTGCGGCTGGTCAAGGAATCGGAGCGCAGCATCCACGCCATCGGCGAGTTCTGCGAGCAATTTGGCGTCGATGCCGATTACCGCCTCGACGGCACGCTTTACACCGCCACCAACCGCGCGCAGGTCGGCTCGACCGACGCCGTGATCGCGGCGCTGGAGCGCAACGGCATCAACTCGTTCAGCCAGCGCCCGGTGGCGGATGTACAACGCATGGCCGGGTCGAGCAAGCATCTGGAAGGCTGGTTTTCCCCGGCTGCCGCCAGTGTGCAACCGGGCAAACTGGTGCGCGGGTTACGGCGGGTGGCGTTGCAACTTGGGGTGAAGATCCACGAAAACACCGCAATGACCGGTTTGGAGGAGGGCCGCCCAGCGCGTATTCATACCGCGAACGGCAGCGTAATCGCCGACCGCGTGGTGCTGGCGATGAACGCGTGGATGGCCCGCGCGTTTCCACAGTTCGAGCGCAGCGTGGCGATCGTTTCCAGCGACATGCTGATCACCGAGCCGCGCCCGGATCTGCTGCAGGAAATCGGTTTGACCAGTGGCGTTACCGTGCTCGATTCGCGGATTTTCGTGCACTACTACCACAACACTCCCGACGGCCGGATCATGCTCGGCAAGGGCGGCAACACCTTCGCTTATGGCGGGCGGATGCTGCCAGTATTCGATCAGCCATCGCCGTATGCCGGATTGCTCAAGCGCAGTCTTGGCGATTTCTTTCCGGCGTTCGCTGATGTCAAAGTCGATGCAACCTGGAACGGGCCGTCCGATCGCTCGGTGACTGGTCTGCCGTTTTTCGGCCAGATGAGCAACAGCGGTAATGTGTTTTACGGTTTTGGGTATTCCGGCAGCGGCGTGGGGCCGTGTCACATGGGCGGGCAGATTCTCGCCTCCTTGGTGCAAGGGCTGGATAACCCGTGGACGCGCTCGCCACTGGTCAATGGGCCGCTGGGTTACTTCCCGCCGGAGCCGATCCGCTATCTCGGATCGTTGATGGTGCGCAACGCCATCCGCCGCAAGGAGCGCGCCGAAGACCACGGGCGCCGGCCCCGGCATCTGGACGTGCGCCTGGCAAAATTTGCTGCGGCGGCGGGCAAGGCGGACAAAGGCTGAGCACACCACTTACCTCCGGAGCTGCCGAAGGCTGCGATCTTTTGATCTTCATGGTTAAAAGCAAAATCAAAAGATCGCAGCCTCGTTTCACTCGACAGCTCCTACAGGTTATGTCGCGCGATTGAGCAACCAGTCGAGCAACAAACCGCTGTCGGACGCGGGTTGTGTTGCCCGGGGTTTGGGATTGCGGGTGTAGCCCAGGCACAGAATCGGTCGGTCGGGATCGCTGTCGAGGAAGCTCACCCATACTTCGCTGCCGGCGCCGGGCAACTCATCAGGCGTTATTCGGCCATTGGCTCGGGTCATGGCGATCGGCAGCCAGATCGCTTCGGTGTCGGTGGCTGGTGATGGTTCCGAGGGCCACAGCCTGACGGCAATCCGGCCGAGTTCGTCGAACCGCGCAGTTTGCCCCAGCGTGCCAATGACCTCCGCCAGATGATAGCCGGCGACACTCGGGCGCCGTTGTTTGAGCGGCGGGCGAAAGTCGGTGGACCAGGGCTGAGCGCTGAAATCGTTGTAATAACGGTGCACGGTCGGGGTAGGGTCAAGGATCGATGGATGTTGTCCATGATGGCGGATTGAGGTGATTCGCCATTGCTCGTTGAAGTGGCTGATCGGATGCTCCGTCACCTGCAACAAATGCCCACTGAGCAAGCCGATACAGTCGCTGCGTCCATTGATCGAGCGATGCTGGCAACGTTGTCGCTCCAGATGCCGACGACTGCGCTGTTCACTGTAGCGCTGCTCCAGCGAGGGCAGCGGTGTGGGTGGATTTGACGGGGTCTGATTGGCGGCATCTTCGCCGAGAGTTTGCTGCCCTCGATTGCGTACGGCGTGGAGCGTCGGAATCGGCGCGGCGTGGTGATGCTGGAACAGCTCACTGATAGTCGGCGAGGGCGCTTGCTCATCAGCCTTGAACGGCAGCAGCGCCGGTTCTTGCGGCAGGCTCAGGCTGTCATCGGCAAACACCACAACGTGCCCGTCGGGCCGGTGTTCGAAGTGATAGTGGATGCCTTCCTCTTCGCAAAGTCTGTGCAGCAGCGCCAGATCGCTTTCCTCGAACTGGATGCAGAACGGCCGCACCGGGTACTGCCCCACGGTCATTTCAATCCGGTAGCTATCGCCGGGCAGCGCATTTTCAGTGAGCAACTGCTGGATAATCTGCGGCACGCTCAGTTGCACGAACACGCGCCGATTACTCCGCCGGGCCAGGCTTTGCAGGTGGGGCACCACTATCAGGCGATAGCCGATCCGGTGCGTTCCGCGATGTTCGCAACTGGCGCTGTGGATGATGCCGTGAACCCCGTGATGATCGTCCAGGCGCAGAAATGCCGGTTGCTGCAACAGCGTGCCTGGCGCCACGGCGGGTGCCAGGCCGATCAGCTCAATGTCGAAACGGTAGGGCTGGTTAAGCGCTTCCTCGCCTTTGAAACGCAGCACCGGCAGGCATAACCCGCTGGCGGTCAGGGTAAGGGTGAACGGACTTTCCTTGTCATTGAGCATTCGAACAGGCTCTGTCAGGCAATACGGGCCTCAGAGGGTACGAAACCGCAGCGCTGAATGGTCATGTCAAAGGCGTTTTTCAGAATTGCCCTACAAGCACTGGTGAAGAAGTCGATTCCGCATTGGATTTTTTTGGTCGATTGCCGACTTTAGGCCGTATAAACTTGCCGCCACGCGTCGGCCAATAGATGTCTCGGCGCCACAGATCAAGAGAGTGAGTAATGGGCGCACAGTGGAAGGTTAAACACAAAGAAGCGGCAGCCAACGCCAAGGGCAAAATCTTCGGCAAACTAGTGAAAGAAATCACCATTGCTGCTCGCAACGGTGCCGATACCACCACCAACGCACACCTGCGTCTGGTGGTCGAACAGGCCAAGAAAGCCTCGATGCCGAAGGAGACCCTGGATCGCGCCATCAAGAAAGGCGCCGGTCTGCTGGGCGAAACCGTGCAATACCATCGCGTGACCTACGAAGGTTTCGCCCCGCACCAGGTGCCGCTGATCGTCGAGTGCGTCACCGACAACATCAACCGCACCGTCGCGGAAATCCGCGTGGCATTCCGCAAGGGCCAACTGGGCGCTTCCGGTTCCGTAGCGTGGGACTTCAACCATGTGGGCATGATCGAAGCCTCGCCGGACACCCCGGACGCCGATCCGGAAATGGCCGCGATCGAAGCCGGTGCTCAGGATTTTGAAGAAGGTGAAGAGGGCGCAACCCTGTTCCTGACCGATCCGACCGACCTGGATTCGGTGCAGAAAGCCCTGCCGGAACAAGGTTTCACCGTGCTGTCGGCCAAGCTTGGCTACCAGCCGAAAAATCCGGTCAGCGGTTTGAGCGATGAGCAGATGGCTGAGGTTGAAGCGTTCCTGGAAGGCCTCGACAACCATGATGACGTGCAGGATATGTTTGTCGGTCTGGCTGGCTGATTTGCTTCGTCAGTGATGCCCTCATCGCGAGCAGGCTGGCTCCCACAGTTGAAATGCATTCCAATGTGGGAGCCAGCCTGCTGGCGATTGACCGCGTAGCGGTCACTGCTTTTCCAGTACCTCAATCACTTCACTGAACCCCGGCCGCCCCAGCACATCCGCCTGACAGCAGCGCCGCTGCAGTTCTTCCAGTACCCCACGGCGATCATCACTCAACCCCGAGTCGATGCGCGCCAGCAATTCTCCAAGCAAAATCCCGAACGCCCGCACTTCAATGCGTTGCAGCGCGCGGGTTTCGAAGTTGTCCGTGGTGGCATGGAAAGACGCCGCACCGAAGTCCCCCAATAAACAGTCGCCCTGATCGTTCAACAGAATGTTGTGCCCGTAGAGATCGCCGTGGGTGATGCCTTGCTGATGCAAATGCTCGGCTGCCGAAGCGATGCCCTTGGCAATGCGCAGCGCCACATCGGCGCTGAACCGGCAATTATCGGCATACACGTCCCGTGAGCAGGAGGCCAGGCTCGGCAACGCCGCCAGATTGAGGAAACTCGGGTCAATCAATTGCATCACCAGCCCCTGCTGTCCAGTGGGGTGGCCAGTGATACGGCCTTCCACCCGGATCAGATTCGAGTGCAATCCGGCGGTGATGCAGGCGTTCATTTCGTGCAGCGGCGAACCGTCGCTGGTCATCGCGCCTTTGTACAGCTTGACCGCGACCGGTTGCGCCGAGCCATCGGCGCGCTGCCAGATCGCCCGGAAAATCACCCCGGAGGCGCCTTCACCGAGTTGTTGCTCCAGACGCAACGCCGACCAGTCGATCTGCGGCGTTGCTTCAAGGGCGGCGGCGTCGGCTTCGGTTTCCAGCGGATTACCGGCGTAGGCCAGCCACGTCAGGCTCGGCAGCGTCAGCAGAAACTGCGGTAACTCGGTCAAGCGGTTGGCGGCGATGCGGATCAGTTCCAGTCGATGGCAGTTGCCCAGGGATTGCGGCAGCGATTGCAACTGATTGCCCGCCAGCATGAGTTTCTGCAAGTAAGGACGCTCGCCCAGTTCATTTGGCAGGGTTTCGATGCAGTTGTCGGTCAGGATCAGCCAGCGCAGCAGCGGGGGCAGGGCGGCACCGGGCACATCGACAATGTGGTTGGCCTTGAAGCCGATCATCGTCAGCGCGGTGCATTGGCCGAGGCAAGCGGGCAGTTCACTGAACTGGTTGTCGGAGCAGAACAGCACGCGCAGGCGGGTCAGCCGATGCAAATCATCCGGCAGGCTGCTCAAGGCGTTGCCGCTGAGGTTGAGCACCTCCAGCGTTTCGGCCAGATCGAAGATCTCCGGCGGGAATTCGGTCAGGCCGCAGGACAGATCCAGCCGCGTGATGCCCGACAGTTCGCCGGCGCGCAATTGAGCAAGGGTGTGCATGAAAGTCTTCGCAATAGAGGGGTCGCTGGGAATGGGCGACATGATAGCGGCAAAGCTGTAGTTGCAGGCTGCTCCAGATCTTTGGAACGTTATCAGGCGTGCACTTCTTGCAACTGTCCCAACCGACTCCGCGTGCGGGCCAGGTCGATAGTGTTGCCCGCCAGGCTTTCGCCCAGCGGCAGCCTACCGAGCAGCGTCAGGTGTTTGTCCTGGTCGTAAAGCACGTCGATCAGGTTGATGAAGCGCTGTTGCGCGGCGATCGAGCATTCGGCGAGTTCGGGCAAGTCATCGATGACCCATTGATCGAATCGCCGACACATTTCCAGAAAATCCATCACCGCCGTTGGCTGTTCGCACAGGTCATTGAAGGTAAAGCCGACACGCCGCTCCTCGCACAGGCGTGCCTGAAAGTGTCGGGTGCCAACCGCTAACGACAGGGGCGGCGCATCTTCGGGCGGCAGGTTGAGGGCCTGGCGCTGGGCTAGCGTGGCTGGCCACACGTAATGGCCTTGGGTGAATACCTGATGCAAATGGTTGCGCGCCAGACTTCGATAGTCGTGAGCCCCACCCACTTCCATAACCTGCATGCGTGAGTTGATCAGCT
Source organism: Pseudomonas sp. NPDC087639 (assembly GCF_044743385.1). Classification (NCBI taxonomy): domain Bacteria; kingdom Pseudomonadati; phylum Pseudomonadota; class Gammaproteobacteria; order Pseudomonadales; family Pseudomonadaceae; genus Pseudomonas; species Pseudomonas sp. NPDC087639. Next base: position 23,658 of record NZ_JBIUWI010000028.1, read on the forward strand.
CGATCACCGGTTTGAAACGGGCGTGATAGAGCGGGTTGGGCAGCAAGCCTTCCGGCGGATAGTTGGATGTCACCAACAACAAAATCCCGCGTTGGAACAACGCCTTGAACAGCCGTGTGATGAGCATCGCATCGCCAATGTCATGCACATGAAACTCGTCGAAACACAGCACCCGACAGTCGTGCAGCAGTTCATCGAGCGTGAGAGTGAGGGCATCGTCATGCTGGCGATGACGGAACATGCCCTGGTGCAGTTGCGCGAAGAACTCATGGAAATGCAGGCGGCGTTTCTGCGTGATCGGCAGCGCCTGGAAGAAACCATCGAGCAACCAACTCTTGCCGCGCCCGACGGCGCCGTACAGGTACAGACTCGGCGGCGTCTGCCGTGATGCACCGAACAGCAGACTGGCTTGCTGCGCCATGCAGTCGATCACGCGCTGCTGGCTCTGGCTGAGGGTGTAACCCTGGCCGTGAGCCTTGTGGCGGAAGTAATCGCGGATCGACCGGGCACTGGCGTCATGGCCTGCGCTGGCAGGCAGACCTTTGCCGAACAAACGGCGCAACGCCAGCCAGCGCTGGGTCAGTGGCGATCGTTTCGGCGGCTGGGCGGGCACTCTGCGGTCACTCCGTGTTCGTAAACCGGCTCCCGGGAGCGCGGCGGCGTAGTGTAACCAGACGCGCAGTCAGCCTTCCACCGCAGCCGGTCGAGAGTGGGCGGTCATTGAACAATATTGTGCGGTTCGTACAGCTATTTTCAGCGACAGGATCCGACGTGCTGCCAACCTTTCGAAACATATCCCCGACTATCCGTGGATCCAATCGACTGGCGCAATCGTCGTCCGTTGCTAATCTGAAACACAGTAACGACCTTCGGGTGATCCCTGACAAGGAATGGGACAGTGAATGCACGTGTGGTCATGGGCCTGCTGGGTGTGCTTGCTGCACCCGCATACGCGACGGATCTTCAGGTCGAAGTACGGGTCGATGTGCAGCGCGGCTGCCAGTTGATCGGCCAGCAGCGCGAGGCCGGTATCGAGCAACTGGGTGTGCTCGACTTCGGCAGCACAGCGCGTCTCGACGATCCGGCAGGGCCACTGGCGGCGGCGCTGACCAATCAGCGGCTGCCGCGTCTGGAGTGCAATCCGGACACGCCGTTTCAGATGCGCGTCGATGGCGGTTTGCACGGCGGAGTCGGCGAAGTGCGATACATGGTTGGCGATGCGGGTAGCAAGCCGATTCCTTACCGGTTGTATCAGGACGCCGCGCGGCGCGTGCCGTTGGTGGTGGATGTGCCGGTCAGCGGTCGAGTGCCGGACAGCGGCACAGTGGAATTGCCCTTGTACGCGCGGATCGAGCGTTTGGCGCAAGTCCCCCGGGTCAGCCGTTACTCGGATCTGGTCAAAGTCACGGTCACCTGGTGATCGCAGGGTTTTAGTCGGCAATCCAGCGGATTCGGATTGCGCAGGGAACGCGTTCAATGATGAGCGCGGTGGTTGAGTCATCCTCAGGGAGCAGGGAAGGGCGAAATGGCAGGCAAGCACTGGGTGGTCGTGGCGGCAGGTACGCTCGCATTACTCGCTGACGACGCGCAAGCGGCGGTGAGCGGGCAGATTCATGCGCGGCTGATCCTGATTGCCGGCTGTGAAGTGACCAACACCAGCAATCCCTCCAGCCCGGTCAGCGATTTTGGCAAGCTTGATTTCGGCCTTCAGGGCCCGACCTGGAACGCGCCGATCAACGCTAGCCTCGACAGCGACAGCAGCGGCAAACTCAACGTCGCGTGCAACCCTTCGGTCACCGGTTTCACCGTCACCATCGACGGTGGCGCCCATGGTGACGGCAATACCCGGCGCCTGAGCAACGGCCGCCAGACCATCCCTTATCAGCTGTTTCTCGATGCCTCCGGCAACCAAAGCTACAGCATCGGCCAACAACACAATTTCGCTGTCACCAGCGGTGCACAGATACCCATTCCGGTATTTGGCTCGGTGGTGGCGAATACCCGCGCGGCTCCGGCAGGGGTCTATACCGACACCCTGACGGTGACGCTCGACTGGTAACCCCGTAGAGGACGGACACCATGCGTACGTTTGCATCAAGGATAGGTTTGTCGCTGCTCGGCCTGACGCTGGTTTCCAGTGCCCATGCCGCCACCACTGTCACCGGCCAGATCACCTCCAGCCTGATCCTGATCAGCAGCTGTCAGGTCAACGGCGCTGGCGGCTCCACCGGTCTGAACTTCGGTGCCTTGAACTTCGGCACTGCCAACAGCCTGTTCACCACTGCCACCGGGCAAGTGCTGGGTGGTGGCGGCGGGGCGCTGTCGATTCTCTGTTCCAGCGGCACCACGCCGACGGTGAAGGTTCGTGCCGGCTCCCATGACGGCATGTCCCCGGGCGGCACGCGCGCGCTGTACGACGGTGTCGCTAACTACGTGCCGTACGACTTGTACACCGATGCCGGGCATTCGCAGCTGTTGGCGATTGACGGCACGATCAATCTGGCCGCCAGCACTGGCGTAGCACAAACGGTGAACATCTATGGTCAGGCAGTGGGCAAGGCCGGTTTACCGGCAGGGACCTACACCGACACTGTCGCTGTTGAACTGACGTTCTGATGCCATGCGCCGGCATGGCTGCATCGCGCTGCTCCTGCTTTGTGCGGGCAGTGCGCCGCTGCCGCTGACGGCGGCGACGAGTCAGAGCTTCCAGGTCAGCGCCACGGTCACGGCGGGGTGTCTGGTGGTGGGTGGGGTGTCGAACTATGGAGGGCTGAATTTCGGCTCGCGTTCAGCCCTGGCCACCGGCACGGTGCAGGTCGCGTTGACCGGTGGCGTGCAATTGCAATGCACGCCGGGGGTGACATTGAACATGAGCGTCGATGGCGGCCAGTACAACAGCAGTGGCCGGCACATGCAGGTCAACAGTGGAAGTGCGCGGGTGGCGTATTCGCTGTTTCGCGATGCCGCGTACAGCCAGAGCCTGGGCATCGGCCAGAGCGTAGCGGTGGCCTACAGCGATGCGAACAACATCAGCCTGCCGATTTACGGTCAGGTGCAATTGCCGGGCAATCAGCCTGGGGGGACGTACAGCGACGTGCTGCAGGTGCAGCTGTCGTGGTGAGGCGAAGGTTGTTCGACAGGGAGCGGTTTTATGGGGTCAGTTACATCTCGGCATTTGTTCATTCAGAGCGCAATGTTGGCGCTGGCCATGTTCGCAGCAGGCCATACGCAGGCGGCCAGTTCGGTATTGATCTGGCCGATTGATCCGGTGCTTGAGGCCGACCAACAGGCCAGCGCGTTGTGGCTGGAAAACCGTGGCAATGAAACCGCGAATCTGCAGATTCGCGTCTTCGCCTGGAGCCAGAACGGTTTTGCAGAGCAGTACCAGAATCAGCGTGACGTGATTGGCAGTCCGCCGGTGGCGAAGATCGAACCGGGGCAAAAGCAATTGGTGCGCCTGACCCGAACCAAAGACGTACCCCCGGGGCAGGAACTGGCCTACCGCATCATCATCGACGAAATCCCTTCTGCACAACCGGCCTCCGCTGACGGTGGCAAAACGGCGGCGGCCATTCGTTTCCAGATGCGTTACTCGGTCCCGCTGTTTGCCTACGGTGCGGGGCTGTGGAGCAAAGAGGACAGCACGCGCCCACGTGATCCCAAAGGCATCGGCCTGCCGCAATTGAGCTGGCGCACAGTGGCGGTCGACGGCCGGCCTTATGTGGAAGTGCGCAATCAGGGTGCGGTCCATGCGCGGCTGACCGACGTGGCTATCAAACAGGGTGGGCAGAGCAAACCTGTGGCTGAAGGCCTGCTGGGTTATGTGCTGCCGGGGGCGGTGATGCGCTGGCCGGCACCGGGTTCGCTGGCCGGTGATTCGGCGTTGCAGGTGCGGGTCAATGGCGCGCCCCAAGTGCAGAGCATCACCCCGGCACGCTGAGGATTCGAGTCCCAATAGCTGGCGTCGGTTAAAGCAGTATCAGGAGGATTGAGTCCATTGACGGACGTAAAGCGCGTATGAGCCCAGGATGGGCTCGCCGTATTCAGCGTCCGTTGTGGCTCATGACCGGCGCTTGTTGCCTGGTGTTCGTTCAACCAACCGGGGCCGGCGAGCTGCCGCCACCGCCCAGCGGCATGGAGGCCGTCAGTGATGCACAGTTGTTTCTGGAACTGGTGGTCAACCAGATGAATACCGGCCGCGTGGTGGCGGTGGAGCAGCGCGGTGGGCGACTGTATCTGCCGGCCACGGCGTTGCGCGAAACCGGCATGAAACTGCCCGATAACCTCGGCGTAGAAGTCGACCTCGACGGTCTGCCGGGGCTGCACAGCGATTACGACAGCGTCGGTCAGCGCTTGCTTCTCGACGTACCGCCGGACTGGCTGCCGGAGCAATTGATCGGCAATCGCCAGGCCTATCCACGAACCCCGGCATTGAGCAGTTTCGGCGCGCTATTCAACTATGACCTGTACCTCAACGACACCGACGATGCCGGCACGTATCTGGCGGCCTGGAATGAAGTGCGGCTGTTCGACAGTTGGGGCACCTTGTCCAATACCGGGCAGTATCGGCGCACCTTGTCCGGTGATTCGCTCAGTACACTGAACAACGGCTATCTGCGTTACGACACCACGTGGCGTTACTCCGATGATGAGCGAATGCTCACCTACGAAGCCGGCGACGTGATCAGCGGCGCGTTGCCATGGAGCAGTTCGGTTCGGCTGGGCGGCGTGCAGTTCTCCCGGGACTTCGCGGTGCGCCCGGATCTGGTCACCTATCCACTGCCGCAGTTTGCCGGCGAAGCGGCGGTGCCGTCCTCGGTGGATCTGTTTATCAATGGCTACAAATCCAGCAGCGCCGACCTGCAACCTGGGCCGTATACGCTGACCAACATTCCGTTCATCAATGGCGCTGGCGAAGCGGTGGTTGTGACTACGGATGCGCTGGGTCGGCAGGTTTCGACCACAGTGCCGTTCTATGTCACCAGCAGTTTGCTGCAAAAGGGTTTGAGTGATTTTTCCGTGGCCGCCGGTACGTTGCGTCGCGATTACGCCCTGAAGGATTTCAGTTACGGGCCGGGCGTGACCTCCGGCAGCCTGCGTTATGGCGTCAGCGACACTTTCACCCTCGAGAGCCACGCCGAAGCCGCTGATAGCCTGACCCTCGCAGGGCTCGGGGGGAACCTGCGGCTCGGCAATTTCGGCGTGCTCAACAGTGCGATCAGCCAGAGCCGTTTCGAGGGCGACGGTGGCGAGCAATTGAGCCTGGGTTATCAGTACAGCAACCAGCGCTTCAGTTTTTCTTATCAACGCCTGCAACGGCACGATCAATACGCCGACCTGACCGTGGTCGACAGCCCCTACATCAGCCTCAGCCGCCGCAGCGAACAGGCCACCCTGAGCCTCAATCTCGAGCGCTGGGGCAGCCTCGGTGCCGGGTATTTCGATGTGCGCGCGGCTGACGATTCGCGCACGCGCCTGCTCAATCTGAGCTGGAGCAAACCGCTGTGGCGCAACAGCAGTTTCTACCTGTCTGCCAACCGCGAGATCGGCGACAGCAACTGGGCGGTGCAGGCGCAACTGGTGATTCCGTTTGACTTGCGTGGCAGCCTGGCGATCAGCAGTGAACGCAGCAAGACCGGGCAGACCCAGCAGCGGATCAACTACAGCCGCGCGGTGCCATCCGAGGGCGGGTTGGGCTTCAATCTGGGTTACGCCAAGGGGGACGGCGCCGATTACCGTCAGGCTGACGTGACCTGGCGTCTGCAATCGGTGCAGTTGCAGGCCGGGGTTTATGGTACCTCGGACGCCGAAACCCGTTGGGCCGATGCCAGTGGCTCGCTGGTGTGGATGGATCAGCAGGTGTTCGCCGCCAACCGCATCGACGATGCGTTTGTCGTGGTCAGTACCGATGGTTTTGCCGACATTCCGGTGCGCTATGAAAACCAGCAAGTGGGTCAGACCGACAAGAACGGACATCTGTTAGTACCGTGGAGCAGTGCTTATTACCGTGGCAAATACGAAATCGATCCGCTGAATCTGCCGGCCAACGTGCGTAGTCCGAATGTCGAGCAGCGTATCGCGGTGCGGCGTGGCAGCGGGTACTTGCTGGAATTCCCGCTGGCCCGGGTGATCGCGGCGAGCATTGTGTTAGTCGATGCACAACAGCGTGAGTTGCCGCTGGGCGCAGGCGTGTTGCATGAACAGAGCGGCACAAACACGGTGGTCGGGTGGGACGGGCTGGTCTATCTGGAAAACCTTCAGGCGCAGAACTCTTTAAAGGTCACGCTGGCCGATGGCAAAACCTGCAAGGCGCAGTTCAGCGTGGACATGAATCAGAGCCAGGTGCCGCTGATTGGTCCGTTGGTGTGCCAATGATCGGCGTCCGTTTGTGTCTGGGGCTGGCGCTGATGCTGCCGGGGGCGGCGCAGGCCTTGTGTTCAGTGGTCAGCACCACGCCGGCGGCCTTCGGTACGCTCAGTTCGATTGCCGTACGCACCACGTCGCAGCCCAGTTCCACCCTCAATGGTGGTTTAAGCTGTACGGGTTCTCTGTTGACGTTGTTGAGCAGCAGCGACCACTTCTGGGCCACCGTCTCCTCGACCCAAAGTGGCCTGGTCGGGCCGACAGGTGATGTCATCGGTTACACGATCTACGCCAACAACAGCACCAGTTACCCGCTGACGCGGGGCACGGCCTATGACTTCGCCCGCAATGGCATCATTGATGCCTTGGGGCTGCTTAACGGGACGACGCCGAAAACCGTGCCGCTCTATCTGAGAACGACCATCGGCAGCAACGTTGCTGCCGGGGTGTACACCGAGACCCTGAGTATTTTCTGGAACTGGAATTACTGCTCGGGGATTGGCATCGGTGCCATCTGCCTCGGGCGCGATATCAACAATGGAACCACCACGTTGACCGTCAACCTGACCGTGTCCAACGATTGCACGATTACCGCGCCGAACATCGCGTTTGGCAGTGCGCCGGTGGTCAGTGCCTTTACGCCGGTGACCGGGCAGACCATCAATCTGGCTTGCACCAAGGGCAGCGCCTACACCGTGGGCTTGAGCGACGGTCAGAACCCGGTAAGCGTGGGTGGGCGACGGCGGATGATCTCCGGCGGCAACTACCTGGCCTATGACATTTTCAAAAGCGCCGGCACGACGCGTTGGGGCAGTGTCGGCACTGCGCGTCGGGCGAGTACCGATGCCGAGGTCAATCCGGGTAACGGCTTGGGTACCGGCAGCCAGATTTTCAATTACAACGCAAAGATCTACACCGACCAGACCACACCGCCGGCGGGGACGTATCTGGACAATGTGGTGCTGGATGTCGGTTTCTGAGCACGCGTGTTTCAGAATTGCAGCGATTGCTTGAGCTGTTGCGCCGCTGGCGTATCAACCGGGCTGACCATCGCATAGTTGTACCCGCCACCCGACCAATACTCGGCCTGCAAATCGCCGTCACTGCGGCTGCCACGGGGCAAAAAGGTGTTTTTCGGCCCCGGCGGTCGCACATAAAAACTCACCTTGTGCCCACTGCGATCCTCATACATCACCATCGCTGCCGGACCTTCATCGGTGCTGAGCAGGCGACCACTGACCGGTTCAAATCCGGCCGACTTCAGGTCTGGCAAGCGCCCCGCCTGATTGAAATAGCGGTCGAGCCAGCGCTGCATATCGCCGTTGCCATCGACCTTGTAATCGGCCGGCAATATGCCTTGCTGGGCAATCAGTCGATAGGCCTGCAACGCATCGGTCATCGGCAATATGGAGGCGCGCACGAGGGTCATTTCCCGCGCCTGCCAGCCACTGAAACCGCCGACGCTGACCGCGATCAGCAACACTGCAGCGCTGGCCAGATGCCGGCGCGACTGAAGTTTGCGGCGCTGGCGAATCATCGATGGATCAAGCGCCGGATTGGCCGGTTGTTGTAGCGCGCCACTTAGCGCCGCGCGCAGTTGCTGGGCGTCCAGTTGCCAGCCGCGCACTTGCGCGGCTTCATCCGGGTGGCTGGCCAGCCAGGTTTCCAGCACACGCCGGTCGGCGTCGCTGAGCTGGTGGTCGACGTAAGCGTGCAGGTCACGCTCGCTGGGAGGCAGGCTGATCATTTGAGTATCCGCAAAGAAGGGCTGCTGATTTCGCCGTCGCTGAGTTGGCGCAAGGTCTGGCGGGCGCGGGACAGGCGCGACATCACGGTGCCGATCGGGGCGCCAAGGATCTCGGCGACCTCTTTATAGGAAAGGCCTTCAACCGAGACCATCATTAGCAGGGCGCGTTGCTCGGTGGGCAATCGGTCGAAGGCTTGCAGGGTCGATTGGGCGATCACCGTGCGCTCCACCGAAGGCTCGACGTCGTCGCGACCGGTAAAAAACTCAAGCATCCGTGCATAGCGGCGAGAGCGGCGATGAGCATCGAGAAACTGTCGATACAGGATCGCAAACAGCCAGGCACGCAGGTCGCCCTCGGCGCGTTTATCGCCCCAACTCGACAGTGCCCGCTCCAGGCTCGCCTGTACCAGATCGTCGGCGCTGCTGCTGTTGCGCGTCAACGACACGGCAAAGCGGCGCAATCTGGGAATGATTTCTCTCAACTGTTCGTCGAATTCGCTCATGAGTTTCTGCTAGTCACTACGCTGTGGACTAGGGAGACGTCCGTCGTTGGAGGTTATTCCACGTTCGGAAAAATAAATACCGGGCCGTGGAATAAACCCTGACGGGGTGCGTCTTGCTGATTCTTCCTATTTGTGGCCGATGGCCCTGGAGTTATTCATGGTTGATCGCACTTCACCCACAGGCGGGCCGCAGCGCCCGCCACTGAGTGCCGCGAGCCTGATTTTGCGTCTTGGCGGCATAGCCGTGGTGGTTGCAGCAGTGGCCGGGGCGTTTGCCTACGTGCATGGCAACTTTGACCCACAACGTCTGACGCCCAAGGCGCTGGTCGATGTATTGGAAAAGAACAACGGTGTGCATCCCGGGTTCCGCCGCAATCACGGCAAGGGCGTTTGCGTCATCGGCCATTTCGAGAGCAGCGGCGAGGCGCGAGCGTTCTCGACCGCGCAGGTATTCAACGAGCCACGCACCCCGGTGGTGGGGCGTTTTGCGTTGCCAGCGGGCAATCCTTATGCGCCGGACAGCAGCGTACCGATTCGCAGTCTGGCGCTGCGTTTCACCCAGGCCAACGGCCAGCAGTGGCGCACCGGGATGAACAGCATGCCGGTGTTTCCGGTGGGTACGCCCGAGGCGTTCTATCAACTGCAACAGGCGCAGTCGCCGGATCCGGCCACCGGCAAACCGGACCCGGCCAAGGTGCCGGCATTCTTCGCATCGCACCCGGAAGCCGTGCCGTTTCTCACTTGGGTGAAGACCGCCAAACCATCGGCGAGCTACGCCACTGAAACCTATAACAGCATCAATGCCTTCTATCTGGTGGATGCCAGCGGGAAAAAACAGGCCGTGCGCTGGAGCATGAAGCCTTTGGCTCAGGACGCTGCAGGCGCCACCGCCCCCGAGGGCGGCGACTTTCTGGAGAAAGACCTGGTGCAACGCATGGCTGCTGCACCACTGCGTTTTCAGTTGAATATCACCCTGGCTAACGCCGATGATCCGGTGAACGACGCCAGCAAAACCTGGCCCGAGGGTCGCAAGGTGTTGAATGCCGGCACGTTGGTGCTGGAGAAAACACAGCCGCAACTGAGCGGCGAGTGCCGTGACATCAACTACGACCCACTGGTTTTACCGGCCGGGATTCAAGGTTCCGACGATCCATTGCTGGCCGCTCGCTCCGCCGGTTACGCCGATTCCTACCTGCGCCGCACCAGCGAAGTCAGCCAATTGCCCGCCGCCAAACAGGAGGCTCGCCCATGAGCTCGCAACCGACTCATTTCGCGCTGTTGGCGCGGCTGCTGCACTGGCTGATGGCGGTGATGATCATCGCGATGCTGTTTATTGGTGCCGGAATGGTCACCTCTGTCTCAGAAAGGCATGAATGGCTGATCAATCTGCACAAGCCGTTGGGTATCGCGATTCTGGCGCTGGTGATCGTGCGTTTGTTGGTGCGTTTCTCGACGCGCCAGCCACCATTGCCGGCGGATCTGCCGGACTGGCAGGTGTTGGCCGCCAAGGCTTCGCACGTCTTGTTGTATGCGTTGATGCTGGTGTTGCCGCTGCTCGGTTGGGCGATGATCAGCGCCTCGGGGGAGCCGGTGATGCTCAGCAGTTCGTTGCAGTTGCCGTCGATTGTGCCGGCCGATGCGCAGGTGTTTGCGTTTCTGCGCAAAGCCCATGGGTATCTGGCGTATCTGTTGTTTCTGACCGTGCTGCTACACCTGGCGGCGGCGTTGTTCCATGGCTGGGTGCGCCGCGACGAGGTACTCGACAGTATGTTGCGTGGGCGGGACCGCAGTTAGCCCGTTTGGGTGGCGCATCGTTCAGGTGCGCCGCTTTTCAGGGTCAGCCACCAGTAGCCCAGCGCGACCGCGTTGATGCCTGCACCCAGCAGGCACACGCCAGTCCAACCGGCCCACGCATACATGGCGGTTGATCCGATTGAGCCCAACGCGCTGCCGATCGAATAAAACAGCATGTAACCGGCGGTAAGGCGGCTTTGCGCTTCGGGGCGCACGCTGTAGATCATGCTCTGGCTGGTGACGTGCACGGCTTGCAGGCCCAGATCCAAAGTAATCACTCCAAGCAGCAACGCCCACAGCGAGGATTGGGTGAGGGCGATCGGCAGCCACGAGCCGAGCATCAACAGCAGCGAAAGCCCGCTGACCCATTGGCCCAAGCCTCGGTCGGCCAGGTGTCCGGCGCGCGCGGCGGCCAGTGCGCCTGCTGCACCGGCGAGTCCGAATAATCCGATTTCGCTGTGGGAAAGCGACAGCGGTGGGGCGGCCAGTGGCAGCACCATCGGCGTCCACAACACCATGGCGCTGGCGAAGGTCAGCAGAGCGAGCAGTGCGCGTTGGCGCAGAACCGGCTCTTCCTTGAACAGGCTGAATACCGAGGCGATCAGTGCGCTGTAACGTGTCGCGGGTTGCGGCGCTTCTGCTTTGGGCAGCACGCGAAACAGCAGCAAAGCCATCACCAATGTCAGTCCCGCCGACAACCAATAGATGGCTCGCCATCCGGCCAGATCGGCCATGGCTCCGGCGACCGTGCGCGCCAGCAGGATGCCGACAACGATGCCACTGGTAACGACGCCGACTACGCGACCGCGTTGTGCCGGATCTGTCAGTGTCGCCGCGTAAGCCACCAAGACTTGAGTGACCACCGCGAGCAAACCGGTCAGCGTCATGCCAAGCAATAACCAAAGACTGGTGGGGGCCAGCGCGATAATCAATAACGCCGCCGCTGACAACAGCGTTTGCGTGACGATCAACCGTCGTCGATTCAGCAAATCACCGAGCGGCACGAGCAATACCAGCCCAACGCCGTAACCGATTTGAGTCAGCGTAATGACGATGCCGATGGAGGCCGGCGACATGGCAAACGCCTCGGCCATGGCATCCAGCAGCGGCTGTGCGTAATACACGTTGCCCACGGCCAGGCCGCAGGCGACGGCGAAAAGCAGCACGACACTGCTGTTAAGTGATTGAGATTTCATACCCGGATTCCCTTTTGGGTTTCAAATTAAAACCAGAATCAAGGTATGCACTCTGGTTTTGATTTGCAACCACCTATGTCGAATCCATGGACAGCACAAAGCAAAAGATCGCAGACAAGCTGCGATCTTTTGGTAACGCGGGGAAGGGTATCAGCGCAGGGTATCGACCATGTCGGCGATGGTGGTCAGCACGTCTTTGCCCAACTGTTTCGAGCGTTTGCCCGACCAGCCGGTTTCCGTATTCGGTGCGTCGTCGTGATCCTTGAACGGCATTTCGAGGGTCAGTGACAGACAATCGTACTTCTGGCCGACGCTGTTGCACGCCAGGGTCATGTTGGCCTGGCCCGGTTCGTCACGGGTGTAGCCGTACTTGGTCTGGAACTCTTTGGTGGTGTGTTTCAGGTGGCTGCGGAAATGCTCTTCGAGCTTCTCGATCCGCGGTGTGTATCCCGGATTGCCTTCACAACCGGCGGTGAACACGTGGGGAATGGTTTCGTCACCATGGGCGTCCAGAAACAGATCGACACCGTACTTTTCCATTTGCTGCTGTACGAACAGGACTTCAGGACTGATCTCCTGACTGGCATTCTGCCAGGCACGGTTCAAGTCCTGGCCCATCGCGTTGGTGCGCAGGTGGCCATGGAAGGCGCCGTCCGGGTTCATGTTCGGCACCAGGTAAAGATCGGCGCTGGCGAGTAATTTGTTCAGCACCGGGTCATCGTGTCTTTCCAGACGCTCGATGATGCCTTCCATGAACCATTCGGCCATGTGTTCGCCAGGATGCTGTTGGGCGATGATCCAGACTTTGCGCTGGCCTTCGACACCGCTGCCTTTGCGCAACAGTTGAATGTCGCGACCTTCGACGCTCTTGCCGGTCGCCAGCAACTCGGTGCCGGCCTTGGTCAGGGCTTGTTCGATCAGCCAGTCGTGACGGCCACGGCTGTAGGGTTCGAAATAGGCGAACCAGGCGTGGGTCTGGGTGGCTTCAAGGGAGAAACGCAGGCAGTCGCCTTCGAAAATCGTTGGTACGCGGAACCAGTTGACGTGGTCATAGGACGCTACGGCTTGATAGCCGGGCCAGCCCTTGGCGTAGGTGGACTGGCTGGCGTTGTTCAGGCGAAACCAGTGTTCCTGGCCGACGTGCAGGCCGCTGGCCTTGAAATGGAACCACTGGAAATGCGCGCTGCGGGTGTCTGGGCGGATGGCCAGAACCGGGTTGAGCGGATTGCTGATGTCGATGACTTGGATATTGCCGCTATCGAAGTTGGCGCTGATGTCGAACGAAGATTTGGCCACGGTCATAGTCGATTCCTGAATATGATTTTTATGGCCGTTACTTTACACGCAAGACAGCGGTGAAACCGAGGGGAATTACGGATGTTGGCGGGGGGCGTCCTCCATGACGCGGACGCAGCTTAGAAGCTATGCGATTGATTCTCAAGTGCTAATTGTCATTAGTTTGCCCCAATGTGGCCGGGCTTCGCTTGCCAACCGATATTCTTTTGATATTATCCGCGCCATCGAATTTGCAGTACCTAAAGACTTCATTAGCCTGAAGCCATAAGCCCGAAAACGGGCAAAAAAAGACCCGGCAAAAAGCCGGGTCAAAAACCGTGATTAGCCTGATGAGGAGATAGTCCAGAAGACCGACCTAAGGTCTCTGGCCCATCGACTGATCTCGCGACCAGCTGCTTGCAATAATAATCATTATCATTTGCAAGTCAAATGTTTTTATCTGCGCGATTGGAAAACTCTTTCCTGTCCGTCCGAATTTCTGTCCCTCAGACGTCATCGCCATCGATCGAATGGTCGACCATCGCCCGCGCCATATCCACCATGTGCACCACCGAAAAGGCCAGATCGCGACTCGCGCCTTGCAGGTTCTCTGCTGCCTTGAAGGCAGTGGCGGCCGCGCAGCGCAACAGATCGGAAGCGTGCACCAGAGCTTCTTCGCCGCTGAGGTGGCGTCTGACATTGAAAAAGCGTTCATCCACCTCAGGTTCTGACACAGCTGGTTTCAAGTAATAATCCAGTGCTCGCTGCGCCGCCGCGTTGCCTTGTGGCGAGGTGAAGGTGGTGTCCATTTGCAGATCGGGCAAGTCTTTGCTGCTGATATTCATGATGAAGAGCCACTCCTTGTTCGATTGGAATCCGTGCTTTCAGAATAGTACGATGTGTAGTTGTGACTAGAATTTAAATACTACAATATGTGTTTTGCCGGCCGAAGGCGTCCGCGTAAGGTGCCGCACATGGATAAATGGATTGAGTTGGTCAAGGCCAAGATGAGTGAACTCAAAATCACTCAAACAGAGCTCGGAGAGCGCGTCGGTATGTCCCAGGGCGGGATTGGCCATTGGCTGAACAAACGCCGGGAACCGGGCATCACTGAAATGAACCGCGTGCTGCAGGCGCTGGGTATGGACTTCCTTGAAGTGGTGCTGGTGATCCGCGAGCCACAGGAAGCGCCTGACGATGACATGCCGCTGGCGCAGAAGTACAACCCTTACTTCCGATACCCAGTCAGCGATTGGCGCGCACCGTGCGAGGTGCGTGAGAGCGGTTCGGCAGTCTATGTGCCGACAACGGATAAACAGCGCTTCGAACTGACGGATTACCACGCCCGAGGTGCTGCGTTCTGGCTGGCGGTGGCGGGGGATTCGATGACCGCACCCAGTGGCCCGAGTATTGCCGAAGGCACGCTGATCCTGGTGGATCCGGAGGTGGAAGCTGTGCCCGGCAAGCTGGTGATTGCCCAGTGGCAGGGCAGCGAAGAAGCGATATTTCGCAAGCTCGACGAAGAGGGCGGCCAGCGTTACCTGGTGCCGCTCAATCCGACCTGGCCGAAGGCCCTATTCACCGATGAGTGCCGAATCATCGGTGTCGTGGTTCAGGCAACGGCGCGATTCTAGTCAGATCGATCCTCGCCCGGCGTAGGATCGATCCTCCATTTACACCTCTTCCAGTTCGACCAAAGCGCTGCCTTCGCCGACCATTTCACCTTCCTGGCAATACAGCGCCTTGATCACTCCTGCATGTGGCGCACGGATGCTGTGCTCCATCTTCATCGCCTCCAGCACCACCAGTTGCGCACCTGCTTCGACCGATTGCCCTGCTTCCACCAGAACTCGCACGATGCTGCCGTTCATTGGCGCAGTCAGCCCCCCTTGATGACTATGGCTGGCCTCGACGGCGCTGATCGGGTCGTACGTTTGGATACGGCGCAACTCGCCTTCCCATTGCAGATACAGCGAATCGCCCTGGCGGATCGCGCGCAAGTTACGACGTACACCGTCGTGCTCGATGACCACTGCTTCACCACTCAGTTTGGCGTTGCCACCTGTATCCAGTGTCAGCGCCCGATCCTGGCCTTCGCAACTTAAATGCAGGGTGATCTGCTGCGGCAGACCTGCACGCAAACCGCTGTTTGCAGTCCACGGCGAACTCGGATCATCCGCCCGGGCAATCCTCGGCAGGCTCTGCGCAAACGCCTGCGCCGCGACGTTCCAGAACGCATCACTCAACTCACCCGGAGCCGGCAACAGTTGCTCCTGATAACGCGGAATAAACCCGGTATCCAGTTCCGCCGCGGCAAACGCCGGATGAGCGATGATCCGCCGCAGGAAATTGATATTGGTCTTCAATCCGCCAATCGCAAACTCATCGAGCATGCTCAGCAAACGCAATCGCGCTTGTTCTCGATCCTCGCCCCAGGCAATCAGCTTGCCGAGCATCGGGTCGTAAAACGGCGAAATCTCATCACCTTCTTCCACTCCACTGTCGACTCGGCGTCCCGGCCCTTCAGCCGATTCACGGTACAACGCCAGGCGCCCGGTCGCGGGCAGGAAGTCATTCGCAGGATCCTCGGCATACAACCGCACTTCAATCGCGTGGCCGTTGAGCGGGACTTGCTGCTGAGTGATCGGCAATACTTCGCCACGGGCAACGCGAATCTGCCAGGCCACCAGATCCAGGCCAGTAATGGCTTCGGTCACCGGGTGCTCAACCTGCAGTCGCGTGTTCATCTCCATAAAGAAGAATTCGCCACGCGCATCGAGCAAAAACTCCACGGTGCCAGCGCCGACGTAGCCGATTGCTTGCGCCGAACGCACGGCCGCCTCGCCCATCGCACGGCGCAGTTCCACCGTCAGGCCCGGTGCCGGTGCTTCTTCGACGACTTTCTGGTGACGGCGCTGGATCGAGCAATCGCGCTCGTTGAGGTAGAGGCAATTGCCATGCTGATCGGCGAACACCTGGATTTCCACGTGGCGTGGCTTGAGCAGGTATTTCTCCACCAGCATCCGCGAATCACCGAACGACGACTGTGCTTCACGTTGAGCGGAGGCCAGTGCCTCAGCGAGTTGGCTGACGTCCTCAACCACTTTCATGCCTTTGCCGCCACCGCCAGCTGTGGCTTTCAGCAGGACTGGATAGCCGATGCGTTCGCAGGCAGCGCGGAAGGTCTCGAGATCCTGCGCTTCACCGTGGTAACCCGGCACCAACGGCACGCCTGCGGTTTCCATCAGCGCTTTGGCTGCGGATTTGCTGCCCATCGCGTCGATGGCCGAGGCGGGTGGGCCGAGGAAAATCAGGCCGGCCGCTTCGATGGCGCGGGCGAAACCGGCGTTCTCCGAAAGAAAGCCGTAACCGGGGTGAATCGCCTGTGCGCCGCTGGCCTTGGCCGCCGCGATCAGCTTGTCGATTTGCAGATAACTGTCGGCGGCTTTGCTGCCTCCGAGATCAACACGAATATCCGCTTCACGGCTGTGCCGCGCTTCGCGGTCGGTGGCGCTGTGTACGGCGACAGTGGTCAGGCCAAGCGCTTTGGCGGTACGCATGACCCGGCAGGCAATTTCGCCACGGTTGGCCACCAGCACGGTGGTGAGAACAGGTGCGCTCATCAACGCGGCTCCTTGGTAGTAGTTGCGGCTAGCCAGTTCGGCGGGCGTTTTTGCAGAAACGCGCGCAAACCTTCCTGGCCTTCGGGGCTGACGCGGATACGGGCGATGGCGTTTTCGGTGTAGCGGCGCAGCGCCGGGGTCAGCGCTCCGTTCCCTACTTCACGCAGCAAGTCTTTGCTCGCGCGCATGGCGGCGGGGCTGTTGAGTAGCAGATTGTCGATCCACTGCTCGACGCGTTGATCAATTTCAACCGCCGGATAGCTCTCGGACAACAAGCCGATTTCCCGTGCCCTTTGACCGCCAAAACGTTCGGCCGTCAGTGCGTAACGACGTGCCGCGCGCTCGCCAATGGCCTGCACCACGAACGGGCTGATCACTGCGGGTGCCAGACCGATACGCACTTCCGACAGGCAGAACTGCGCGTCATCGACGCCAATCGCCATGTCGCAGCAACTGATCAAACCCAGCGCGCCGCCGAACGCCGCGCCTTGCACCACGGCCAAGGTCGGTATTTTCAGCTTGGCGAGGTTGTACATCAGCTCCGCCAGCTCGCGAGCGTCGTCGAGGTTGGTGTGGTAGTCGAGTTCAGCCGATTGCTGCATCCAGGCGAGGTCGGCGCCGGCGCTGAAGTGTTTGCCACGCCCGCGCACCAGCAGGAAACGCAGGCTGGCATCGCTGGCAACCTTGTCGAGGGCGAGGATCAGTTCGCGGATCATTTCGGCGTTGAAGGCGTTGTTCTTTTCTGCGCGGTTGAGCCACAGGGTGGCGAAACCTCGTGGGTCGCTTTGCAATTCGAGGGTGTTGAAATCGCTCATGAGATTCTCCCGATCACATCCGGAACACGCCGAAGCGGCTCGGTTCGATAGGCGCGTTCAGCGACGCGGACAAGGCCAGGGCCAGCACATCGCGGGTCTGCGCCGGGTCGATGACGCCGTCGTCCCACAGCCGTGCGCTGGAATAGTAGGGGTGACCCTGCTCTTCGTACTGGTCGAGGATCGGTTGCTTGATCTCGGCTTCCTGCTCGGCGCTGAACGCCTGGCCGCTACGCTCAGCCTGCTCGCGCTTGACCTGCACCAGCACGCCGGCGGCCTGTTCAGCGCCCATCACGCCAATCCGCGCGTTCGGCCACATCCACAGAAAACGCGGATCGTAGGCGCGACCGCACATGCCATAGTTACCGGCGCCGAAGCTGCCGCCGATGATCACGGTGAATTTCGGTACCTTGGCGCAAGCCACGGCGGTCACCAGTTTCGCGCCGTGCTTGGCGATGCCGCCGGCCTCGTATTTCTGACCGACCATGAAGCCGGTGATGTTCTGCAAGAACAGCAGCGGGATGCCGCGCTGGCAGGCCAGTTCGATGAAGTGCGCGCCTTTTTGCGCAGCTTCGGCGAAGAGGATGCCGTTGTTTGCCAGAATCGCGATCGGGTAGCCGTGCAGGTGAGCGAACCCGCAGACCAGCGTGGTGCCGAACAGTGCCTTGAATTCATCGAACACCGAGCCGTCGACCAGTCGCGCGATCACTTCGCGCACATCGAACGGTTGCTTGGCGTCGGCCGACACCACGCCGTACAACTCATCGCTGCTGTAGAGCGGAGCAATCGGTGCGCGCTGTTGCACTTCACCGAGTTTGCGCCAGTTGAGGTTGGCGACACTGCGGCGGGCGAGGGCGAGGGCGTGTTCGTCGCTCTCGGCGTAATGGTCAGCGACTCCGGAAATCTTGCAGTGCACGTCGGCGCCGCCCAGATCCTCGGCGCTGACGACTTCACCGGTCGCGGCTTTTACCAGCGGTGGGCCGGCGAGGAAAATCGTTGCCTGATTGCGCACCATGATCGCTTCGTCGGCCATCGCCGGCACATAAGCGCCGCCGGCGGTGCACGAGCCCATGACCACGGCAATCTGCGGAATGCCCATCGCGCTCATGTTGGCCTGATTGAAGAAGATCCGCCCGAAGTGCTCGCGATCCGGGAACACCTCGTCCTGGCGTGGCAGGTTGGCGCCGCCCGAGTCGACCAGATAAATGCATGGCAAACGGTTTTGTTGGGCGATGGTCTGCGCGCGCAGGTGCTTTTTCACGGTCAGCGGATAGTACGAGCCACCTTTCACGGTCGCGTCGTTGGCGACGATCATGCATTCGACGCCTTCGACCCGGCCAATCCCCGCAATCACCCCGGCAGCCGGCACGTCTTCGCCATAAACGGCGTGGGCGGCCAATTGGCTGATTTCCAGAAATGGCGAGCCCGGATCGAGCAAGCGGTTGATGCGCTCACGCGGCAGCAGTTTGCCCCGCGAGGTGTGCCGTTCCTGAGCTTTCGCGCCACCGCCCTGGGCCACTTGGGCGAGCAGGGTGTGCAAGGCGTCGACCTGTTTGAGCATTGCCGCGCTGTTGGCGGCGAACTCCGCTGAACGCGGGTTGAGCTGAGTGTGCAAGGTTGCCATGGCCAGCTCCGTTTAGCGGGTTTCGTTGAACAGTTCGCGACCGATCAGCATGCGACGGATCTCACTGGTGCCGGCGCCGATTTCGTACAGCTTGGCGTCGCGCAGCAAGCGGCCCGCAGGGAATTCGTTGATGTAACCGTTACCGCCCAGAATCTGGATTGCGTCGAGGGCCATTTGCGTGGCGCGTTCGGCGGTATAGAGGATCACGCCGGCGGCGTCTTTGCGGGTGGTTTCGCCACGTTCGCAAGCCTGGGCCACTGCGTAGAGGTAAGCGCGGCTGGCGTTGAGCTGGGTGTACATGTCGGCGACTTTGCCCTGGATCAGCTGGAATTCGCCGATGCTCTGGCCGAACTGCTTGCGGTCGTGGATGTACGGCACGATCAGGTCCATGCACGACTGCATGATCCCGGTCGGGCCGCCGGACAACACGACGCGTTCGTAGTCGAGGCCGCTCATCAGCACCTTCACGCCGCCATTTAGCACGCCGAGGATGTTCTCTTCCGGCACTTCGACGTCATCGAAGAACAGCTCGCAGGTGTTGGAACCGCGCATGCCGAGTTTGTCGAACTTGTTGCTGCGGCTGAAGCCTTTCCAATCGCGCTCGACGATGAACGCGGTGATGCCGTGGGGGCCTTTTTCCAGATCGGTCTTGGCGTAGATCACGTAGGTATTGGCGTCAGGGCCGTTGGTGATCCAGGTTTTGCTGCCGTTGAGGACGTAGCGGTCGCCGCGTTTGTCGGCGCGCAGTTTCATCGAGACCACGTCGGAACCAGCGTTCGGCTCGCTCATGGCCAGCGCGCCGACGTGCTCGCCGCTGATCAGCTTCGGCAGGTATTTGATTTTCTGTTCGTGGTTGCCGTTGCGGTTGATCTGGTTGACGCAGAGGTTGGAATGCGCGCCGTAGGACAACGCCACCGAGGCCGAGCCACGGCTGATTTCTTCCATCGCCACGACGTGCGCCAGATAACCCAAACCAGCGCCGCCGTACTCTTCCGGCACGGTGATGCCGAGCAGGCCCATGTCACCGAACTTGCGCCACATGTCGGCCGGGAACAGGTTGTCGCTGTCGATCTGCGCCGCACGTGGGGCGATCTCTTTAGCGACAAAGGACTGAACCTGATCGCGCAGCATATCGATGGTTTCACCGAGGGCGAAGTTCAGGGATGGGTAGCTCATGGGTCACCTTTTGGCTTTTTTGTAGGGTGGGGAGGGCGGTCGTGCAGCTCTCACCTTTACGTTAACGTAAGCCTGTGAGGAATGACTGTCAATCACCCTTTACGTTAACGTCAACTTGAGCGAGAGTAGGGGCAGTTCAAGATTGCTAAACCCACTAATAAAGACAATAGGGGTCGTCATGGATCAACCCAGTGCAAACCCGCAGCGCAGCTATACCCGTGGCTCCCAGGACAAAACCTTGCTGGCGATGACCATCGGGCAGAAGTTCGACCAGACCGTCGCGCAATACCCCGATGGCGAGGCGCTAGTGGTGCGGCATCAGCAGTTGCGCTATTCCTGGCGACAGCTGGCCGACGCGGTGGATCTGCATGCCAGAGCCCTGCTCGCATTGGGTTTACAGGCCGGTGACCGGCTCGGTATCTGGGCACCGAATTGCGCGCAGTGGTGTATCACGCAAGTGGCCACCGCGAAGATCGGCGTGATTCTGGTCAACATCAACCCGGCCTACCGCAGCTCCGAACTGGAGTACGTGCTCAAGCAATCCGGTTGCCAATGGCTGGTCTGCGCCGGCGCGTTCAAATCCTCCAGCTATCACGGCATGTTGCAGGGATTGCTGCCGGAGCTGACGGAGCGGTCTGTCGGTCAGTTACGCAGCGAACGCCTGCCGGATCTGCGCGGGGTGATCAGTCTCGACACCCAGCCGCCGCCAGGGTTTCTGCCGTGGTCGCAACTGGCCGATCTGGCCGTCAGCATCTCCCCGCAACAATTGCGCGAACGCAGCGACAGCCTGCACTTCGATCAACCAGTGAACATTCAATACACCTCCGGCACCACCGGTTTCCCCAAGGGCGCGACCCTCAGTCATTACAACATTCTCAACAATGGTTACATGGTCGGCGAAAGCATCGGCCTGACGCCGCATGATCGACTGGTGATCCCGGTGCCGCTGTATCACTGCTTCGGCATGGTCATGGGCAACCTCGGGTGCATCACCCACGGCAGCACGATGATTTATCCCAACGATGCCTTCGATCCGTTGCTGACCCTGCAAACCGTCGCCGAGGAAAAAGCCACCGGACTGTACGGCGTGCCGACCATGTTCATTGCCATGCTCGATCAGCCGCAGCGTGCCGAATTCGACTTGTCGAGCCTGCGCACCGGGATCATGGCCGGCGCTACCTGTCCGATCGAAGTGATGCGCCGGGTCATCAGCGAGATGCACATGAGCGAAGTGCAGATCGCCTATGGCATGACCGAAACCAGTCCGGTTTCGCTCCAGACCGGGCCGAACGACGAACTGGAGTTGCGCGTGACCACGGTCGGCCGCACTCAGCCGCAACTCGAAAGCAAGATCATCGACGAGGCTGGCAACCTGGTTCCACGCGGCACTATCGGCGAACTCTGCACCCGCGGTTACAGCGTGATGCTCGGCTACTGGAGCAACCCGCAGGCCACCGCCGAGTCCATCGACGAGGCCGGATGGATGCACACCGGCGACTTGGCGAGCATGAATGACGAGGGTTACGTGAACATCGCCGGGCGTAACAAGGACATGATCATCCGTGGTGGCGAGAACATTTATCCGCGTGAGCTGGAAGAGTTTTTCTTCACCCATCCGGCAGTGGCGGACGTGCAGGTGATCGGCATTCCGTGTTCGCGTTACGGTGAGGAGATTGTTGCCTGGATCAAATTTCACCCCGGCCACAGCGCTTCCGAGCTGGAGCTGCAAACCTGGTGCAAGGAGCGCATCGCACACTTCAAGACGCCGCGACACTTCAAGTTCGTCGAAGAGTTTCCGATGACGGTGACGGGCAAGATCCAGAAATTCAGGATGCGTGAGATCAGTATCGAGGAGTTGAAGGCGCTGCATTGAAGATCAAAAGATCGCAGCCTGCGGCAGCTCCTACAGGGGATCGGTGTAGGAGCTGCCGCAGGCTGCGATCTTTTAAAAACACAAAACACAGAAAGCACAAAGGGGAGCCGAGGCTCCCCTTTAATTTTGTCGTCGCGTGCTCTTTTTTATTATTGAGGGTCGGTCTGTTGTTGTTTTTGGTAACCGTGGCCCTTTACCGCTGTTTTTGGCGACCCCCATCCGGGGTCAAGAGCAAACGTATTTTTTTGAGCGCTGATCTGCTTTCTCGTTAAACGATCCAACCGATTCGGGAGCTACCTGAAGGTAGTTTTATTGTTCTCTGCCCGGTTGCGGGTCACTCCTGAGAGCACCCTGAAAAGCACACCTTCTCCAAAAAAATCTGTTAGCTGCGTCTCTGTCGTGTTGTTTTTGTTATGTCAGAGTCGGTACGTCTTATTTTTATTGGTTTGCTGCTTTTTATTCTTGTTATGCCATAGAGATAGCAGAACGCGTGCCAACTTTTAAAAATCCTTATAAATCAATGGTTTGATATTTTTGGTGGGTTTTTCGCTCAGCCGAAACCAGACAATTTGTTTCCGTGTTACTCGCTTGCGACCACACTCCGGACGCAGCGGTAACACCATCTCCCTCACTGCGCGCTACGGGCCTTGGCCACGCGCGAACCGCTTGGGCGACCGAGCACGGCGCTGATCTGCTGACCCGCAGCAATCAAGGCGTCCAGATCGATACCGGTCTCGATGCCGAGGCCATTGAGCAGGTACACCACGTCTTCGGTGGCGACGTTACCGCTCGCGCCTTTGGCGTATGGGCAGCCGCCGAGGCCGGCGATAGAGCTGTCGAACACCGCAATCCCTTCGAGCAGGCTGGCGTAGATGTTGGCCATGGCCTGGCCGTAAGTGTCGTGGAAATGCCCGGCGAGTTTGTCGCGCGGCACTTGTGCCGACACCACCTCGAACAGACGGCGAGTCGCGCCCGCAGTGCCGGTGCCGATGGTGTCGCCAAGCGAAACTTCGTAGCAGCCCATCGCGTACAACTCGCGGGCGACCATGGCGACTTGCTCCGGCGCGACCGTGCCTTCATACGGGCAGCCGAGCACGCAGGAAACGTAACCGCGCACGGTAACGCCATGCTGTTTCGCCGCTTCCATGATCGGCGCAAACCGCGCCAGGCTCTCGCTGATCGAGCAATTGATGTTGCGCTGTGAGAACGCCTCGGAGGCAGCGGCGAACACCGCGACTTCCTTGACCCCGGCGGCAATGGCGTCTTCAAACCCGCGCAGATTCGGTGCCAATGCGCCGTAGGTCACGCCGGGTTTGCGCTGGATCTGCGCGAACACGTCTGCGGAACCGGCCATCTGCGGCACCCACTTCGGCGAGACGAAACTGCCGACTTCTATATAGCCAAGACCGGCGGCGCTCAATGCGTCGACCAATTGCACCTTGTCGGCGACGCTGATGGGTTGCGCTTCGTTCTGCAGGCCATCGCGCGGGCCGACTTCGATCAGGCGTACTTGGGAGGGGAGGGACATGGGCTGAGCCTGCTGATTATCTGAATGCAAGGGGATTTTTGTGGGTTTACTGAACCGCTTGCTGGCTCTTGAGCGTCTGCTCCAGCGCCTGCACGCAGCGCTCTTCGGCGGTGTCGAGTTCCAGCTTCATCTGTTCGATGTCGAGCAACTGCTGCTCCAACTGCTCGCGGCGCTCGCTGATTTTCGCCAGCATGCTGTTGAGCTGTTTGGTGTTACCGCTGGACGGGTCGTAGAGTTCGATCAGTTCGCGGCACTCGGCCAGTGAAAAACCGATGCGCTTGCCACGCAGGATCAGCTTCAGGCTGACTTTGTCACGGGGCGAATAGATGCGTTCCTGGCCTCGGCGCTCGGGGCTGAGCAGGCCTTGCTCTTCATAAAAGCGGATCGCCCGGGTGGTGATGTCCAGCTCGCGGGCGAGGTCGGAAATGCTGTAAGTCTGGCTGCTCATGAAAGCGCTCGAAAAAAGGTCTTGGCGCTAAGCTAATGGCAGGTTGACGTTTACGTCAAGCGTGGACTGCTTACGCCTTATCCAGCTTCTTCTCATGCGCCGTTACCTGTTGGCACAACTCGATCATCTGCTCGCGCATCCAGCGATTCGCCGGGTCCTGGTCGGTACTCTCATGCCAGTACAGGTGAGTCTCCACCGGCGGCACATCATTGACCGGCAGATTGAACGCATGCAGTTCATGCCGCCGGGCGAAACGCTCCGGCACAGTCATGACCATGTCGGTCTGCTGCATCACCTGGGACGCCATCAGGTAATGCTGCGAGCGCAGGGCGATCTTGCGTTGAATGCCCATTTTTCCCAACGCCAGATCGACATAACCCAGACCGCTGCGGCGGCTGGAAATATGGATGTGGGTCAGCGACAGATAGTCATCGAGGGAAAGCTTTTCCTTGCCCGCCATCGGATGGCCCTTGCGCATCGCACACACGTAACGGTCTTCCATCAACTTGACGTGGCGCACCTGCGGGTCGGTGTTGAGCGGCGCGTCCACGGCAAAATCCAGACGCCCGGCCGCCAGTTCCTTGGTGGTTTCCCGGCGTTTGGAAAGGAAACTTTCGATGATCACTGTTGGCGCCAGACGGCGCAGGCGTTGGAACAGCGGCGGCAAAATCACTGCTTCGGTCAGGTCGGTCATGCTGATGCGGTAGGTCTTGACCGCTTGCGCCGGGTTGAAAATACGACTTTCCTGCACCGACACGCGCAACAACGACAGTGCGTTGCGTACCGGGCCAATGATGTTCTGCGCCATCGGCGTCGGCACCATGCCCTGGGCGGTACGCACAAAAAGCGGATCGTTGAAGGTTTCGCGCAACCGCGCCAATGCGTTGGACACCGCTGGCTGAGTGATGCCGACAATCTGCCCGGCGCGGGTCAGGTTGGCTTCGGTGTAGATCGCGTCAAAGACGATGAAAAGGTTGAGGTCGACCTTGCTCAGATTCATAACGCGGCTTCTCTTGTTTTTAAGGGCTGACGATCACTGGATCATATATCGGTGATGAATGTTTATACACGCCGAGAATAGGCTAGGTAAATTATCAGCGCTGTTCTAGCATCGATTGCATGACTTAAACAACCTCTGCTCAAGAACTGCCTTAACCATCGGGAGCTGCTCATGGATTTCGCTTATTCGCCCAAGGTGCAAGAACTGCGTGAGCGCGTGACCGCGTTCATGGACACTTACGTTTACCCGGCCGAAGCCGTGTTCGAGCGCCAGGTTGCCGAAGGCGATCGCTGGCAGCCGACGGCGATCATGGAAGAGCTCAAAGCCAAGGCCAAAGCCGAAGGCCTGTGGAACCTGTTTCTGCCTGAGTCGGAACTCGGCGCCGGCCTGACCAACCTTGAATACGCACCGCTGGCGGAAATCATGGGCCGTTCCTTGCTGGGCCCAGAGCCGTTCAACTGCTCGGCGCCGGACACCGGCAACATGGAAGTCTTGGTGCGTTACGCCAACGAAGAACAGAAACAACGCTGGCTCGAACCGCTGCTGCGCGGCGAGATCCGCTCGGCGTTTGCCATGACCGAACCGGACGTTGCCTCCTCCGACGCCACCAATATGGCCGCCCGCGCTGTGCGCGATGGTGACGAGTGGGTGATCAACGGCAAAAAGTGGTGGACCTCCGGCGCTTGCGACCCGCGTTGCAAGATCCTGATCTTCATGGGCCTGAGCGACCCTGATGCACCGCGTCACGCCCAGCACTCGATGATCCTCGTACCGGTCGACACCCCGGGCGTGAAAATCGTTCGGCCGCTACCGGTGTTCGGCTATGACGATGCGCCGCACGGTCACGCCGAAGTGCTGTTCGACAATGTGCGCGTGCCGTACGAAAACGTTCTGCTCGGTGAAGGACGCGGCTTCGAAATCGCTCAGGGTCGCCTTGGCCCTGGCCGGATTCACCACTGCATGCGTTCGATCGGCATGGCCGAGCGTGCGCTGGAATTGATGTGCAAACGTTCAGTGAGCCGCACCGCGTTCGGCAAACCGCTGGCACGTTTGGGTGGGAACATCGACAAGATTGCCGACTCGCGGATGGAAATCGACATGGCGCGCCTGCTCACGCTGAAAGCGGCGTACATGATGGACACCGTCGGCAACAAAGTGGCCAAGAGTGAGATTGCGCAGATCAAGGTCGTCGCACCCAACGTGGCACTGCGGGTGATCGACCGGGCGATCCAGATCCATGGCGGGGCAGGGGTTTCCAACGATTTCCCGTTGGCCTACATGTACGCCATGCAACGCACCCTGCGCCTGGCCGACGGCCCGGACGAAGTACACCGCGCGGCAATCGGCAAGTTCGAGATCGGCAAATATGTGCCGAAGGAGATGCTGCGTAGCGAGCGCTGATCCAGCACAGCGGTGATCGTTCCCACGCGGAGCGTGGGAACGATCAATCATCAAATTCAATACACCCAAACCTCAACCCGTCGATTCTTGATCCGCCCCTCATCCGCACTATTCGCCGCCACCGGCATCTGCGCTCCAAACCCGCGAACCTCCCGCAACACCACGCCGTTCTTCACCAGCTCCCGCCGCACCGCCATCGCCCGCAGCTTCGATAGCAAGTCCGCGCGCGCCGGGTCGTCCTTTACATCACCAAACCCAATCAGCGTCACCGTGCGATCAGTCTTGTTTTGACGCTTTATATAGTCGAGCACCCGGGCCAGATCCTGCCGCGCCTTGTTATCCAGGCTCGCGCTGCCTTCCTCGAAACGGAAGTTCACTGTCAGACGCTGGGCGTGACGGCTGAGTGATTGGTAACCCTCGGGCATCAGCGCATTCGGTGCGACCGTCATGGCCTGAACGGTCTGGCTGATAAACCCGTTGGCCGCCACAATCGCCTGGCCCTGACGACTTTGCGCGAACGCCGCCAATGCTTTCGCCCAAGGATTCTTGCTATTCGGCGGCATATAGAAGAACAACCGGCGGGACAAGGGATAGTCCTCGGTGGCGATCAGGCTGCTCAGCGGCAGCATCGACTGCGACGCACCATCGGCAATCGCCACCGCTTTGGCCTGGCGCACGTAAGGTAAACCGATAAAACCGATGCCTTGCGGATCGGCGCTGACGGCGTCGGACAATTGCTCGCTGGATTCAAACCTTTTCGCAACGCTACTCAGATTTTTCCCACGACGACTGAGGACCAATTCCTTAAACGTGTCGTAGGTGCCGGACTGATCATCGCGTGCATATAAATGAATCGCCCCGCCATGGCCGCCGAGGTCTTCCCAGGTTTTCACCTCGCCGGCAAAGATCCGCGCCAGTTGTTCGGTGTCCAGTTGCTGCAACGGGTTGTCGGGGTGAAGGATGATTGCCAGGCCATCGATGGCAATGACTTGCTCGGCTGCGGGGCTTTTCAAGTCGCCGAGCGATTGCAGGCTGAGCAGTTCGCTGTCCTTGATCGGGCGGGAGGAGGCGGCGAGGTCGGCAGCGACGGCTTTGAGCGCAGTGAAGCCGGTGCTGGAACCGTGGGCTGCGATTTCCACCACGACGCTTTTACCTTGGGCAGACTGGCCGACGATCCGCAGTTCGTTGGCGCTGTCCGGGGTTTCGCGGTGGATCTTCAGCAGCCCTTGTTCCCGTAACAGGCCTTCGACCAACGCCGGGCCGAGTTCGGCGCCGATGGTGTTCGAGCCTTGGATGCGCAATGCCGGGCCGTTTTCAGGGATGGGCAGTGCAGCGGCGGAGACCGTCAGCCATCCACTCAAGAGAAAAACGCACAGAACACGCAGGGTCATGCCGGCACCGAATCAAGCCAAGGGGATTGCCGGGGAGATTAAGTCAGGCGCATGACCAAAAGATTACAGGTCAAAAGATCGCAGCCTGCGGCAACTCCTACAGCAAACCCATCATTCCCCTGTAGGCGTTGCCGCAGGCTGCGATCTTTTGTTTTTAGCTCAGTTCAAGCCAGATCGGCGCATGGTCCGAAGGCTTTTCCATCCCGCGCAGTTCATAGTCGACACCCGCCGCTTTCACCCGAGGCAACAAACCGTGGGAAGCGAGGATCACGTCGATGCGCAGGCCACGCTTCGGCTCGTCTTCAAACCCACGGCTGCGGTAATCGAACCAACTGAACATGTCGGTCACGTCCGGGTTCAGGTGGCGGTAGCTGTCGGTCAGGCCCCAGTTTTTCAGGCGGGCCATCCACTCGCGCTCTTCCGGCAGGAAGCTGCATTTACCGGTTTTCAGCCAGCGCTTCATGTTGTCCGGACCGATGCCGATGTCGCAGTCTTCCGGGGAAATGTTCACATCGCCCATCACCACCAGCGGCTGCTCATTGTGGAACTGGCTTTCCAGCAAGGCTTGCAGATCGCTGTAAAAGCGCTGCTTGGCGGGGAATTTGGTTGGATGGTCGCGGCTTTCGCCCTGTGGGAAATAGCCGTTCATGATCGTCACCGGCACGCCGTTGGCGTCGGCGAAAGTGCCCCAGATGAAGCGGCGCTGGGCGTCTTCTTCGTCGGTGGCAAAACCTTTGTGAATCGCGATCGGCTCCTGACGCGAGAGCAGGGCGACGCCGTAGTGACCTTTCTGGCCGTGGAAATACACGTGATAGCCCAGCGCACGTACTTCTTCCAGCGGGAACTGGTCGTCGTGGACTTTGGTTTCCTGCAGGCCGATGACGTCCGGCTGGTGTTTTTCGATCAGCGCTGCCAGCTGATGCGGACGCGCGCGCAGTCCGTTGATGTTGAAGGAAACAATCTTCATGTCGGCAGTCCTGGCAAAAGGGCGATGCTAGCTGACATGTGGGATGGGGGCCAGTGTGGGGTAGGGGAAATCGCTTTTGCCTGCCAGATAAATGTTGTCTGAACCGGCGTCATCGCGAGCAGGCTCACTCCTACAATTGAAATGCGTACCCCTGTAGGAGTGAGCCTGCTCGCGATTGGCGGCCGCCCGTTCGATGAAGATCCAAGGTTGGTCTATACCTGTGGGGAACTGTGCCAACGGCAATAGGTTCGTACCAACAAGAGCGCAGTCATTTTAGCCGCGCCCCGGGGAGAATCACCGTCATGCCTGAAACCCAGACCGCCATCGCCGACATTCATATGCTCGACCGCGGCTATTCCCGCGAAGCACGATCCCTGCTGTATCAGGCCTACCGCCACGAGCCGACTTTTGGCTACCTGTTCGAAGCCGAGCGTCCCGGCTACGAGCAGCGGGTGCGGGCGACGGTGCGCGAATTGGTAAAACAACACTTCCTGCAGGATCTGCCGGCCATTGGCCTGCTGGTCAACGACCGCCTGATCGGCATCGCCCTGATCGCACCGCCGCAACGCCGTTTGGGCATCACCGAGAGCTGGGCGTGGCGCCTGCGCATGGTGCTCAGCACCGGTTTCCGCTGTACTCGCCGCTATCTGGAATATCACGATGCCGTGGCCGCCTGCGTGCCGAGCGATTCGGTGCACATGTTACCGCTGCTGGGTGTTCACCCGCAGTTCCAGGGCAAACACTTCGGTGAGCAACTGCTGACTGCCGTGCACAACTGGTGCGCGGTGGACGAAACCTCGCAAGGCGTGGTGCTCGATACCGGCAACCCGCGTTACCTGGAATTCTATAAACGTCAGGGTTATCAGGAGATTGGCGAAGTTGCCGTCGGCCCGGTGCGCGAGCACGTGTTTTTCCACGCCAACCCTCAGGTGTTACAAACTGCAACAGCATAGCAATCGAACTTCTTGGGAAATTTCCTCTTCTATTACGCTCCCAAGCCCGTGATAGCATTCGCGCCATGAAGTTTCCAGGAAGATTTACCAGTGGCGTGCTGATGCTGTTATCCAGCTGCGCGGCGCTGGCGCAAAGTGAATTGGATGTGCGGATCAAACCGTCCAACGATGAACTCAAGGCCAATATAGAAGGCTATATCGGCAGCCTCGGTGACCGTGACGAAGAAGCCTTGCTGCGCTTCAGTCGCGGTGCCGAAGAGCAGGCGCGCAAGGCGGCCCAGGCGTTGGGCTACTATCAGCCGCAGATCGACAGCGACGTGAAGGGCGGCGACAAGCCGCGTCTGGTGCTGAACATCGATCCCGGCGAACCGATTCGTCTGCGCAACGTCACAATCCGTGTCGACGGCCCGGCTGCCTCCTTTAAATCCTTTCGCGTGCCGAAAGCCGACGTGCTCAAGCCCGGCGCGGTGCTCAACCATGGTCGCTACGAAGACGCCAAACGGCTGATCCAGAATCAGGCCTCGCGCTTCGGTTATTTCAGCGGCCATTTCACCAGCCAGAAACTCATGGTCGACCCGCGTGCCGGTGTCGCCGATGTTGAATTGATCTACGAAAGCGGCCCGCGTTATGCGCTGGGCAAAGTCAGTTTCGAGGGTGATACGCCGTTCGACGAAGACCTGCTGCAACGCATGGTGCCGTTCAAGGAAGGCGAGCCGTATGACTCCGAGCTGATCGCCGAACTCAACCGCGACCTGCAATCGAGCGGCTATTTCGAAGGGGTGCGCGTCGATGCCGCACCGACCACCGCGAAAAACGAGGTGATCCCGGTCGACGTCAAACTCGACACGCGCAAGCCACGCACCATGGGCCTGGGCCTCGGTTATTCGACCGACGTCGGGCCACGGATCAAGGCCAACTGGACGCGCCATTGGGTCAATCCGCAGGGCGACAGTTATGGCTGGGAAGCCGAGCTCTCGGCGCCACGGCAGAACGTCGGCCTCTTTTACGACATTCCGCTCGACCCGCCGCTGACCGACAAATTGCGTTGGGCCGGTGGTTATCAATTCGAAGACATCGAGGGTTCTGACACCCTGAGCAAGCTGCTGACCTTCGGCCCGGAATGGCACAGCAAGTTGCCCAGTGGCTGGCAACGGGTGATCTCGCTGAAATGGCAGCGCGAGGAATACGAGCTCGGTGATGACTCGGGTTTGAGTACCTTGCTGATGCCCGGCATCAGTTATTCGTACTTGAAAAGCGACAACCGCATCGACCCGCACAATGGCTATCGCCTGACCTTTGAAAGCAAAGTCGCGAAGGAAGGCCTCGGCTCGGACAACAACCTTCTATATGGCACCGCGCTGGTCAAAGGCCTGACCACGGTGTTCGACAAACACCGTTTGCTCGGCCGCGTGCAGGTCGGCGGCAGCGCCACCAACGGTTACGCGTCGGTGCCGCCGTCGCTGCGTTTCTTCGCCGGTGGCGATCAGAGCGTGCGTGGTTACGACTACCAGAGCCTGTCTCCGGAGAACTCCGACGGCAAACGTATCGGTGGCCGTTACATGGTTGCCGGCAGCGTCGAGTATCAATACTCGGTCGCCGAGAAGTGGCGGGTCGCGACCTTCGTCGACCAGGGCAACTCTTTCAACAAACTCGAACTGCCGAACCTCAAGACCGGGGTCGGTATTGGTGTGCGCTGGGTCTCGCCGGTGGGGCCGATCCGCCTCGACCTGGCCCACGCGCTGGACGACGATGGCGGCATCCGGCTGCACTTTTCCATGGGGCCTGAGCTGTGAAACGTGGTTTGAAAATAACGGCACTGACGCTTCTGGCGCTGGTGTTGTTGATTGTCTTGAGCATCGCTGCGGTGCTGGGTACGCAGGCTGGCAGCCGTTGGGCGCTGGGTCTGGTGCCGGGTTTGAGCGTAGAAAATTTCCAGGGCCGCCTCGGCGGACAATGGAGCGCCGATCACCTGTTGTGGCAGCAAGACAGCAGCCGCGTCGAGTTGCAGAAGCCGATCTTCGCCTGGTCGCCGCTGTGCCTGACGCGCATGACCTTGTGCATCGACCAGCTCAAGGCTGATCAGGTCATTCTGCAATTCCCGCCGAGCGAAGAAACTACGCAAAGCGGCCCGATCAAACTGCCGGATCTGCAATTACCGGTGGCCCTCGAGCTGGGCGACGTGCAGGTCGGCAGCCTGTTGTTTAACGGAAGCGAACAACTCAGAGGCCTGAAACTGGCGGCGCACTGGACCGCCAAGGGCATGCAGATCGACAGCGTGCAATTGCAGCGCGACGAGCTCAGCCTGAATCTGTCCGGTCTGTTGCAACCCTCCGGTAACTGGCCACTGAACATCGCCGGTGATCTGACCCTGCCGTCGCCGGGCACCGGCCCATGGACGTTGGCGTTAAAGATCGACGGCGACCTGTTGAAAACCCTCAACCTGCACGCCGACAGCCGTGGCTACCTCGATGGCCAGTTGAGCGGCGAACTGCAACCGCTGGCGGAAAACCTGCCGGCCAAGGTGCGCATCACTTCCGAGGCGTTCAAGCCGAGCGCCGACCTGCCGGACACCCTGCAACTCAATCAACTGGTGCTGACCGGCGAAGGCGACCTGAAAAACGGTTACCAGTTGCTCGGCAACGCCACGCTACCGGCGGAAAAAGGCCCGGTGGCGCTGCTGCTCAAAGGCAAGGTCGACGCCAGCGGCGCGCAAATCGCCGGGCTCGACCTGACCGCCAACGACAAGCAAAGCCTCAAGCTCACCGGCAGCGTCGACTGGAGCAAAGGCATCACGGCTCAAGCCAACATCAATTGGCAGGACTTCCCGTGGCATCGGCTCTACAACGAAATCGACGAGCCGCAAGTCGCCTTGCGCACCTTCAATGGCGAAGTCTCCTACACCGACGGTC
This sequence comes from Pseudomonas sp. NPDC087639, assembly GCF_044743385.1. NCBI lineage: Bacteria > Pseudomonadati > Pseudomonadota > Gammaproteobacteria > Pseudomonadales > Pseudomonadaceae > Pseudomonas > Pseudomonas sp. NPDC087639. The sequence continues at coordinate 56,241 of NZ_JBIUWI010000028.1, forward strand.
AGTACATCGGTAACTTCGCCGCCGCGCTGGATGGTCCGGCGGGGGCGTTCAGCCTGAGCAGTCCGTTCAGTGGCAGCCTTAAACAGATCGCACTGCCGCAACTGAAAATGGAAGCCGGGCAGGGCAAGGCCGAAGGGCATGTGAACGTGCAGTTCGCCGACGGCATCGCCTGGGACACGGCGCTGGATCTGTCAGCGCTCAACCCGGCGTACTGGGTCGCGGAGCTGCCGGGCACCTTGGCCGGGCCACTGAAAAGCAAAGGCGAAATGAAGAACGAGCGCTTGAGCCTGACAGCTGATCTCGATCTGAAAGGCAAACTGCGCGGCCAACCGGCGATCCTGCAAGCCAAGGCTGACGGTGCGGGCGAGCAGTGGAATCTCAACGCCCTGCAAATCCGCCTCGGCGACAACAGCATCATCGGCAAGGGCAGCCTGCAACAGAAACTCACCGGGCAGATCGACATCAAACTGTCGCGTCTGGCCCAGCTCTGGCCGCAATTGCGCGGGCAGATCAACGGTCAGGTCAACGTAGCCGGTACGCTGAGAGCGCCGCAAGGCAAGCTAGGCCTGCAAGGTTCGCAACTGGCCTTCCAGGACAATCGCCTGCAAAGCCTCAACCTCGACGCCACCCTCGACAGTGCGCAACGGGCGAAGATCGATCTGAAGGGTTCTGGCATTCAGGCCGGCGACACGTCGCTGGGTACACTGACCGCCAGTGCCCAAGGCGACATCAAGAGCCAGAAACTCAACCTCGATCTGCTCGGGCCGAAACTGAAACTGGCGTTGGGCCTGGACGGCAATCTCGACAAGGGCAACTGGCGTGGACGCTTGGCCAGCGGTGACATTCAGGCCGGTGGCCAGGACTGGAAGCTGCAAAACCCAGCGAAACTCGAACGTCTGGCCGACGGCAAGATCAACTTTGGCGCCCACTGCTGGATGTCCGGCAGCGCCAGCCTGTGCGGTGAAGATCAACGGCTGATGCCCGATCCGAAACTGCGCTACCACCTCAAGCAATTCCCGATTGAGAGTCTGGCGCAGTGGCTGCCCAAGGATTTTGCCTGGAAGGGCAAGCTCAACGCCGATCTGCAACTGGACGTGCCGGCCAGCGGCCCGAACGGTGTGATCAGCGTTGATGCCAGTGGTGGCACGCTGCGCATGCGTGAGAAAGATCAGTGGCTGGATTTCCCGTACCAGACGCTCAAGCTCACCAGCAAACTCACGCCGAAGCGTATCGACACCGACCTCAACTTCGTCGGCGGCAAACTCGGCGAATTGATGGTGCAGGCGCAGCTCAATCCGCTGCCGAAGAACAAACCGCTGAGCGGCTCGTTCCGCTTGAGTGGGCTGGATCTGTCGGTGGCGCGGCCGTTTGTGCCGATGGTCGAGAAACTCACCGGGCGCTTGAACGGTAGCGGCACGATTTCCGGCGGGCTACTGGCACCGCTGGTCAACGGTACGGTGCAACTCAGCGACGGCGAAGTGTCGGGTGCCGAGTTGCCGATGGAACTCAACAATCTGCAACTGCAAGCCGTGATTGCCGGTGAGTCGGTGCGTCTGGACGGCGGCTGGAAAAGCGGCAAGACCGGGCAGGGCAGTCTGAACGGCAACGTCGCCTGGGGTCAGGCGCTGGTGGTTGATCTCGCTTTGAAAGGTACGCAACTGCCGGTCACTGTCGAGCCATACGCCAAGCTTGAAGTGGCGCCCGACCTGAAGATTTCCATGGCCGGTGATGAGCTGAAGATTGCCGGCAAAGTGCGGGTGCCCAAAGGCGAAATCACGGTGCGCGAATTGCCGCCATCGACGGTGAAAGTCTCCGATGACACGATCATCGTCGGCGCGCAGACCGAAGAGGGCAAACCGCCGATGGCCATGAAAATGGACATTGATGTAGTCGTCGGCGAAGACAAACTCAGCTTCGCCGGCTTCGGCCTGACCGCCAATCTGCAAGGTCAGGTGCACATCGGCGACAACATGGACACCCGTGGCGAGTTGTGGCTCAACGACGGCCGTTACCGTGCCTACGGCCAGCGTCTGACGGTGCGGCGTGCGCGTCTGCTGTTTGCCGGCCCCCTCGATCAGCCGTATCTGGACATCGAGGCGATTCGCCAGACTGACGACGTGATCGCCGGTATTCGCCTGAGCGGCAGTGCCGAGCAGCCGACTACGCAGATATTCTCGGAACCGGCGATGAGCCAGGAGCAGGCGTTGTCCTACCTCGTTCTTGGTCGTCCGCTGAGTACCAGCGGCGAAGACAACAACATGCTCGCGCAAGCGGCGTTGGGTCTCGGCTTGATGGGCAGCTCCGGGGTGACGAGCAGTCTGGCCAAGGACTTGGGCATTCAGGATTTCCAGCTCGACACCCAGGGCAGCGGCAACACCACCAGCGTGGTGGCCAGCGGCAACATTTCCGAAAAACTCAGTTTGCGTTATGGCGTCGGCGTGTTTGAACCGGCCAGCACCATTGCCCTGCGTTACAAGCTGAGCAAGAAGGTTTACCTCGAAGCGGCCAGTGGCGTCGCGAGTTCGCTGGATATCTTCTACAAGCGCGATTTCTGATTCACCTCTGAAAGATCAAAAGATCGCAGCCGTCGGCAGCTCCAACAAGGGTTTACTCAATCCCTGTAGGCGCTGCCGATGGCTGCGATCTTTTGCTTTTGGCTTCTGAAGCCCCACCACCTATCCGCCAATTACAAAGCTTCCTAACTATTTGTTTGACATTCGCTGCCTAGGCAGTAACATCTCGACATACATTCACTGCCTAGGCAGTTATTAGGTGAGCAAATGAAGCATTTCACCCCGGACGAATTCAAACACTGCCATCTCGGCCTGTTGCTTGGCCGTGCTGCGCTGCTCAAGGACCGGATCATTGACACCCACATGGAACCCCACGGCATCACCGCCGCGCAGTTCAAGGTGTTGATCATCATGGCCCAGTTCGGCGTCGACACCCCGGCTGAGCTGTGCCGGCATCTGTCGCTGGACAGCGGTTCGATGACGCGGATGCTCGATCGTCTGGAGCAGAAAGGTTTCCTGGTTCGCCAACGCAGCGAAGGCGATCGCCGTCAGGTGCAACTGAAACTGACCGAGCAAGGCCAGCAACTGGCCGATCGCCTGCCGCACATCGGCGCCGATGCGATGAATGAACTGGCCGGCGCCGTCACTCCGGACGAGTTGAAGACCCTGGAATACATCCTCAAGAAAATTCTGCTGGCAGCCGGTGACCCGATCACCATCCAGCGGTTAGGTGAACACAATGAGCGGTAAAACCTTGCGCAGCAGCCTGACACTCGTGCTGTCGGCGATGATCCTCGCCGGTTGCGCCAACTACAGCGGCCTCGATACCCAAGGCCAGAACCTTGATCCGAAAAGCCTGAAAGTCGGCCAATCCCTCAACGGCGTAACCCTGTCGCCGGCCGCGTGGCCGAAAAGCGACTGGTGGACCAGCCTCGGCGATCCGCAACTCGACGGTTTGATCCGCGAAGCGCTGCACGACAGCCCGGACATGCAGATCGCCGAAGCCCGCGCCCATCAAGCCAGCGCCGCTGCGTATGCCGCCGATGCCACGCGTTATCCGACCCTCGACGCCAGCGCCGGCATCAGCCGTTCGCGTCTGGCCAAGGATCAGGATCCGCGAGGGCAGGGCGATGCCTACGCCACGGTGCGTAATGTCAGCGCCGGCTTCAATTACAACTTCGATTTGTGGGGCGGTCAGCGTGACGCCTGGGAAGCCGCCCTCGGTCAGGCCCGTGCCGCCGAAGTCGACCGTCAGGCTGCGCAGTTGACCCTCGCTGCCGATGTGGCCCGTGCTTACAGCGATCTCGGTCAGGCGCACATCGTCTATGACCTGGCCAACGAAGACCTCAAGCGCACCAAACAGATGCTCGATCTGAGCCAGCGTCGCCTGAGTTCCGGGATCGACAGCCAGTATCAGTTCCAGCAAACGCAAAGCCTGGAAGCAAGTTCCGAAGCCAGCCTGATCGACGCGGAAAAGCGCCTGAACAGCGCGAAAATCACCTTGGCCGTGTTGCTCGGCAAAGGCCCGGATCGCGGCAACGAAATCGCCCGGCCAAAAGTGTTGCAGGCCAGCGCCGTGGCGGTGCCGTCGGTGTTACCGGCGGAACTGCTCGGTCGTCGCCCGGATCTGGTTGCCGCCCGCTGGCGGGTAGAAGCGGCGAGCAAGGACATCGACTCGGCGAAGACCCAGTTCTATCCGAACCTGAACCTGACGGCCTCGGCCGGTGCCGAGTCCTTGTTGGGTGACGCAATGTTCGGTTCGGCCAGTCGCTTCTTCAACATTGCCCCGACCATTTCGGTGCCGATCTTCGATGGCGGACGCCTGCGCGCCAACCTCGATGCGCGCGACGCCGATTACGATCTGGCGGTGGCGCAGTACAACAAAAGTCTGGTGAAAGCACTGGGCGATGTCAGCGACACGATCAATCAGTTGCGGGACATCGGCCGGCAGATCGGCGCGCAGCAACACGCCACCGACATTGCTCAGGACTCTTACAACACCGTCGTCCAGCGATACGGTTCCGGCATCGGCAACTACCTGGACGTGCTCAGCATCGAGCAGCAATTGCTCCAGGCCCAGCGTCAATTGGCCAACCTCAATGCCGAGCAGATCGACCTGTCGATTCAACTGATGCAAGCGCTGGGCGGCGGCTTCCAGGGGCAGACCCTGACCGCAGCCAACGCCACCCCAGCCACGTCGCACAACTAATTCAAGGTATTTGTCATGGCCACTGCCGAAAACACTCAAGCTCCAGACAACACCCCAGACACCGGCAATCCGCGCAAACGCAAAGTGATGCTGCTGGTGCTGGCGGTTATCGTCCTTCTCGCCGTTGGCGGCGTCTGGGCGTATCACGAATTCATCGGGCGCTTTAACGAAAGCACCGACGACGCCTACGTCAACGGCAACGTCGTGGAAATCACTCCGCTGGTGACTGGCACCGTGGTCAGCATCGGCGCTGACGATGGCGACCTGGTCCACGAAGGTCAGGTGCTGATCAACTTCGACCCCAACGACGCTGAAGTCGGCCTGCAAAGTGCTCAGGCGAAACTGGCGCGCACTGTGCGTCAGGTGCGTGGCTTGTACAGCAACGTCGATGGCATGAAAGCCCAGGTCAACGCGCAACAGGCTGAAGTGCAGAAGGCGCAGGACAACTTCAATCGCCGGAAGAATCTCGCCGCTGGCGGGGCGATTTCCCAGGAAGAACTGTCCCACGCTCGCGACGACCTGACCTCGGCGCAAAACGCCCTGGCCAACGCCAAACAACAACTGAAAACCAGCAGCGCGCTGGTCGATGACACCGTGGTGTCGTCGCACCCGGACGTGATGTCGGCTGCTGCGGATCTGCGTCAGGCCTACCTGACCAATGCGCGCAGCACCTTGATCGCGCCAGTCACCGGTTACGTCGCCAAACGCACCGTGCAACTCGGTCAGCGCGTACAACCGGGCACCGCGCTGATGGCGGTGATTCCACTGGATCAACTGTGGATCGATGCCAACTTCAAGGAAACCCAACTGCGTGACATGCGCATCGGTCAGCCAGTCGACATCGAGTCCGACATCTACGGCAGCGATGTGAAATACAGCGGCACCGTCGACAGCCTCGGCGCCGGCACCGGTAGCGCGTTTGCCTTGTTGCCTGCGCAGAACGCCACCGGTAACTGGATCAAGATCGTTCAGCGTGTGCCGGTGCGGATTCACATCAACGCCGAAGAACTGGCCAAGCACCCGCTGCGGGTGGGCCTGTCGACCAACGTCGAAGTCAATCTGCACGACCAGAGCGGCCCGGTACTGGCTCAGCAACCACCGCAGAAAGCCTCGTTCAGCACCAACGTCTACGACCGTCAACTGGCCGAAGCCGACGCGATGATCGCTCAGCTGATCCACGACAACAGCGCTGCGGCCAGCAAAACCGCGCAACGCTGATTCACCACTGACCCTGTGGGAGCAGTCTTTGTGGTGAAGAGATTCATCTGGGAAGAAGGGATTCTTCTGTAGAGAAAAGATGCATCTGTGGCGAGGGGATTTATCCCCGATGGACTGCGAAGCAGGCCCGTCTTTTTAGGACCAAAAGAGGGGCCGCTTCGCGACCCATCGGGGATAAATCCCCTCGCCACAAAAGCTCCCTCATCACAAAAGCGTGTTCCCACAAGGGCTGCTGTGTCTGTAACAGACGCAGCGTCAACTTGGTTCCAAAGGATTCACAATGAGCAATAACGCCTCTTTCACGCCGCCCAGCCTGTTGCTCAGCACCATTGGCCTGTCGCTGGCGACCTTCATGCAAGTGCTCGACACCACCATCGCCAACGTGGCGCTGCCGACGATTTCCGGCAACCTGGGGGTGAGTTCGGAGCAGGGCACCTGGGTGATCACCTCGTTTGCCGTGAGCAACGCCATTGCGCTGCCGCTGACCGGTTGGCTCAGTCGGCGTTTCGGTGAGGTGAAGCTGTTTCTCTGGGCCACCATTCTGTTTGTGCTGGCCTCGTTTCTCTGCGGTATCTCGACGTCGATGCCCGAGTTGATCGGCTTCCGCGTGCTGCAAGGCCTGGTGGCCGGGCCGCTGTACCCGATGACACAAACCCTGTTGATCGCCGTTTATCCCCCCGCGAAACGGGGGATGGCTTTGGCGTTGCTGGCGATGGTCACGGTGGTCGCACCAATTGCCGGGCCGATTCTCGGTGGCTGGATCACCGACAGCTACAGCTGGCCGTGGATCTTTTTCATCAACGTGCCGATCGGGATCTTTGCGGTGATGGTGGTGCGTTCGCAACTGGCCAAGCGGCCGGTGGTGACCAGTCGTCAGCCGATGGATTACGTTGGGCTGATCTCGCTGATCATCGGCGTCGGTGCCTTGCAGGTGATCCTCGACAAAGGCAATGACCTGGACTGGTTCGAATCGAACTTCATCATCATCGGCGCAGCGATTTCGGTGATTGCCCTGGCGGTGTTCGTCATCTGGGAAATGACTGACCAGCATCCGGTGGTGAATCTGCGGCTGTTCGCGCACCGTAACTTCCGTATCGGCACGATTGTGCTGGTGTTGGGTTACGCCGGGTTCTTCGGCATCAACCTGATCCTGCCGCAGTGGTTGCAGACGCAAATGGGTTACACCGCGACCTGGGCGGGTCTGGCTGTGGCGCCGATCGGCATTCTGCCGGTGCTGCTGTCGCCGTTTGTCGGCAAGTACGCGAACAAGTTCGACCTGCGCTTGCTGGCCGGGCTGGCGTTTCTGGCGATTGGCCTGAGCTGCTTCATGCGCGCCGGGTTCACCAATGAAGTGGACTTCCAGCACATCGCTCTGGTGCAACTGTTCATGGGCATTGGTGTGGCGCTGTTCTTCATGCCGACCTTGAGCATTCTGATGTCGGACTTGCCGCCGAGCCAGATTGCCGACGGTGCGGGCCTGGCGACTTTCCTGCGGACACTGGGCGGCAGCTTTGCCGCATCGCTGACCACGTGGATCTGGATTCGCCGGGCTGATCAGCATCACGCGTACATGAGTGAGAGCATCAGCACCTATGAGCCGGCGACCCGTGAGACGTTGAATCAACTGGGCGGGGCGAGTCATTCGGCTTACGCGCAGATGGATCAGATCCTGACGAGTCAGGCGTACATGCTCTCCACCGTGGATTACTTCACGCTGCTGGGTTGGGGGTTCATGGGGTTGATTCTGATTGTGTGGCTGGCGAAGCCGCCGTTTGCGGCGAAGGCAGGGCCGGCTGCTTCCGGGCATTAAGGTCAAAAGCCCCTCTCCCGGAGGGAGAGGGGACTGACCGTGGTGGATGTTCGGGATGCATCGACCTGACAGACTTCAGTCGAACTCAGGTTTTGAAAAGCACAGAGATCGGCTCCCTTTCCCCCTCGCCCCCCTGGGGGAGAGGGCTGGGGTGAGGGGGTAGCGATCTTCAGCCGTGCGGCAAAGCCAGCGGCGGGGCGAAGTCGAATGGCGCTAACGCATACCCGTTCTCATCCACCTGCAACGCCCAACCCTGACGATCCCAATCCCCCAGCACAATCCGCTTCGCCGCTTGCTCACCGAGCTGCAGCTTATGGATCGCCGGGCGATGGGTGTGCCCGTGAATCAGGGTTTTCACGCCAAATGCCTGCATGATCCGCGGAATCTCTTGCGGCGTGACATCGACAATGTCATTGGCCTTCATCCGCACCTGCGCCCGGCTTTCGCTGCGCAGCTTGCGCGCGAGTTTGTGGCGGGTGCTTAAAGGCAGGTTCCGCAGGATAAACAGGGTGATCGGGTTGCGCAGGTAACGACGCAGCTTCATATAGCCGACGTCGCGGGTGCAGAGGCTGTCGCCGTGCATCAACAGCACCGGTTCGCCGTAAAACTGCACGACACTCGGGTCCTTCAACAGCGTGCAGCCGGCCTGTTTGCAGAAGGCCTTGCCGAGCATGAAGTCGCGATTGCCGTGCATCAGAAAAATGGCCGTGCCGCTGTCGCTCAATTCGCGCAGGGCCTGGCAGATGGAACGCTGGAAGGGCGTCATGGCATCGTCGCCAATCCACGCCTCGAAGAAGTCGCCCAGAATGTACAACGCACTCGCCGAGCGGGCGCGTCCGGCGAGCAAATCCAGAAACGCCCGGGTTATGTCCGGGCGCTCCTCTTCCAGATGCAAGTCTGAAATCAGCAATATCACGCTTCGATGATCTCGGCTTTCTCGATGATCACGTCGTCTGCTGGTACGTCTTGGTGGCCGGCCTTGGAAGTGGTCGAAACACCTTTGATCTTGTCGACAACGTCGGTACCGGCGGTCACTTTACCGAACACGGCGTAACCCCAGCCTTGGGTGGTCTTGGCGCTGTGGTTCAGGAAGCTGTTGTCGGCAACGTTGATGAAGAACTGCGCGGAAGCCGAATGCGGCTCCATGGTGCGCGCCATGGCAACGGTGTACTTGTCGTTGGAAAGACCGTTGTCAGCTTCGTTCTGGATGCTTGGACGCTTGTCTTTCTTTTCTTTCATGCCTGGCTCAAAACCGCCGCCCTGGATCATGAAGTTACCGATTACACGGTGGAAAACAGTGTTTTCGTAGTGACCGGCGTTAACGTACTCGATGAAGTTGGCGACGGTGATTGGCGCCTTGTCAGCGTTCAGTTCGATGACGATGTCGCCATGGTTGGTGGTCAGTTTGACTTGAGTCATGGTCATTACTCTTCATAAGGAATTCGTGGTTATCGGACATTGAGCCCCAAAACCGGTTCAGCCTGCTTTGGCCAAGGTGCGCAGTTTAGCGTGACAGGCGCGAATTTCGAGGCTGTTTTTCAATTCCCGGCGATTAAATGCGTTCCTTTATAGGGCCTGCTCTGTCAGCCCCTTGACAGCATCGGCTATGATAGCGGCTTTGTTTTGTCTGGCCCCTCTCTGCGGCCGCGCACATGTAAGTCAAGGATCCTATGAGCAAGCCCACTGTCGACCCTACCTCGAATGCCAAGTCCGGCCCCGCCGTGCCGGTCAACTTCCTGCGGCCGATCATCCAGGCAGACCTGGACTCGGGCAAGCACACTCAGATCGTCACCCGTTTCCCGCCTGAGCCCAACGGCTACCTGCACATCGGCCACGCCAAATCGATCTGCGTGAACTTCGGCCTGGCCCAGGAGTTCGGCGGCGTCACGCATCTGCGTTTTGACGACACCAACCCGGCCAAGGAAGACCAGGAATACATCGACGCGATCGAAAGCGACGTCAAATGGCTGGGCTTCGAATGGTCCGGCGAAGTGCGCTACGCCTCGCAGTATTTCGACCAGTTGCACGACTGGGCGGTCGAGTTGATCAAGGCTGGCAAGGCCTACGTTGACGACCTGACCCCTGAGCAAGCCAAGGAATACCGTGGCAGCCTGACCGAGCCGGGCAAGAACAGCCCGTTCCGCGACCGTTCGGTTGAAGAGAACCTCGACTGGTTCGCCCGCATGCGCGCCGGTGAGTTCCCGGACGGCGCCCGTGTGCTGCGCGCCAAGATCGACATGGCCTCGCCGAACATGAACCTGCGCGACCCGATCATGTACCGCATCCGCCACGCTCATCACCATCA
>NZ_JBIUWI010000028.1:66305-67490 GCF_044743385.1 Pseudomonas sp. NPDC087639
ACCCACGGTCAGTCGGACGCCATCGAAGGCATCACTCACTCGATCTGCACCCTGGAGTTCGAAAGCCATCGTCCACTGTACGAGTGGTTCCTCGACGCCTTGCCAGTGCCGGCGCACCCGCGTCAGTACGAGTTCAGCCGCCTGAACCTGAACTACACCATCACCAGCAAGCGCAAGCTGAAACAACTGGTCGATGAAAAGCACGTCAATGGCTGGGACGATCCGCGCATGTCCACGCTGTCGGGCTTCCGCCGCCGTGGCTACACGCCGAAATCGATCCGCAACTTCTGCGACATGATCGGCACCAACCGTTCCGACGGCGTGGTTGACTTCGGCATGCTCGAATTCAGCATCCGTGACGACCTTGATCACAGCGCACCGCGCGCCATGTGCGTGCTGCGCCCGCTGAAAGTCGTGATCACCAACTACCCGGAAGGCCAGGTCGAGAACCTCGAACTGCCGCGCCACCCGAAAGAAGACATGGGCGTGCGCGCTCTGCCGTTCGCCCGGGAAATCTACATCGACCGTGAAGACTTCATGGAAGAGCCGCCGAAGGGCTACAAGCGCCTGGAATCGGGTGGCGAAGTGCGTCTGCGCGGCAGCTACGTGATCCGTGCCGACGAAGCGATCAAGGACGCCGACGGCAACATCGTCGAACTGCGCTGCTCCTACGACCCGGAAACCCTCGGCAAGAACCCTGAAGGCCGCAAGGTCAAAGGCGTGGTTCACTGGGTGCCGGCCGCTGCCAGCGTCGAGTGCGAAGTGCGTCTGTACGATCGCCTGTTCCGCTCGGCCAACCCTGAGAAGGCCGAAGACAGCGCCAGTTTCCTCGACAACATCAACCCTGACTCACTGCAAGTGCTGACCGGTTGTCGTGCTGAGCCATCGCTTGGCAATGCACAGCCGGAAGACCGTTTCCAGTTCGAGCGCGAAGGCTACTTCGTCGCGGACATCAAGGACTCGAAACCAGGTCAGCCGGTATTCAACCGTACCGTGACCCTGCGTGATTCGTGGGGCCAGTGATTCAGCGTCAAGGAAATTAAAGTGCTGACGATCTACAACACGCTCACCAAGAGCAAAGAAGTCTTCAAGCCGCTCGATGGCAACAACGTGCGCATGTACGTCTGCGGGATGACCGTGTACGACTACTGCCACCTGGGCCACGGCCGCAGCATGGTCGCGTTC
>NZ_JBIUWI010000029.1:0-8608 GCF_044743385.1 Pseudomonas sp. NPDC087639
ACCCCAGTGTGTTAAGTAAAACGTGTAGCGCCCGCTCACTTCAGGTAAGGGGACCAGGACGGTTCTCTGACTTCGCCTTGAGCGGTAGGAAGCGGGAGCCTAACGCGTCCATTAATGGACACGAGCATCAAGACTCCCCGGCCCTGTTGGCGGGTGGCGTAGATTACCATGGTGCCGTTGGGCGCAACAGTGGGTGACTCGTCCAGAGTGCTATCAGTGAGGATCTTTACACTACCTCGCTGCAAATCCTGGGCTGCCACCTTGAAATTGGTGAAACCATCCTGACGATGGATCATCACCAAAGTCTTTTCATCAGCCGACAGTTTCGGGTTGGCGTTGTAGTTACCGATGAAGGTCACTCGCTCCGCACCGCCGCCACTGGCGCTGGTTTTGTAGATCTGTGGTTTGCCGCCACGGTCCGAGGTGAAGTAGATGGTCGAACCATCCTTGCCCCAGTAAGGTTCGGTGTTGATGCCCGGGCCCGCAGTGACACGATTGATCTGACGCGAAGCCAGGTTCATCACGTAGATGTCCGGGTTACCGTCTTTCGACAGCACGAACGCCAGACGATCGCCATTCGGAGACCAGGCGGGTGCGCCATTCAGGCCTTCGAAGTTGGTGATTTGCTCACGGCGACCGGTGTCGATGTTCTGCATGAAGATCCGCGGACGCTTCTGTTCAAACGACACGTAGGCGATGCGCTTGCCATCCGGTGCGAAACGCGGCGACAGGATCGGCTCACGCGATTGCAACAGAGTCACGGCGCGCGCACCGTCATAGTCCGAACGCTGCAGGGTGTAACGGGTGTTCTTCTCGGAGAAGCGTTCAGCCGTTACGTACAACAGACGGGTCGAAAACGCACCTTGAATACCGGTGAGTTTTTCGAACGACTGGTCCGAGATGAAGTGCGCCATATCGCGCAATTGCTCGGTAGTGCCGGAAACACTGCCGTCAGCCACTTTCTGTTCGGTGGCAACGTTGAACAGCGCCCACTGCACCTGCAGGCGACCGCCCGCTGGAACGATGCTGCCGACCATCATGTATTGAGCACCCACCGCCTTCCAGTCACGGAAGATGATTTCGCTCGGCTGGCTTGGCTGGCTGATCATGTTTTGCTTTGGAATCGGCGAGTAATAGCCCGAGTTGCGCAAATCGTTACCAATGATTTCAGCCATGTCGTCCGGCAGCACGGCACCGCCCTGCATGCCGAACGGTACAACGGCGATCGGAGTAGCCCGATCGCTGCCGCTGGTGACCAGAATGTTCTTTTCATCAGCCATCGCGATCCCTGCCATGCAGCAGATCACGACCAGCATTCCTCGAAGAAGGTTTCTCACAAGGCTAGATCCTCAGGTGTGACTGTCATCTTGAATGAACGAAACGCAGAGAAATCGCTCGGATTCATTCCCTGCATTTCTGTCAAACGTCCAATATTCTTGACCGCTGCGACTGCCGAAGCATCGAACGGACCGTCGCCACTGGATTTGGCCACGCTGACCGAAGTCACCGTACCGTCCGGCAACATGCCGATTTGCAGCACCACCGTCATGCCTTTGCGTGCTGAAGGTGGGCGAGCCCAGCCTTCTGCTGCTCGCGCACGAATCAGGTCATCGAAACTGCCCGCGACTTCGTCACCCTGCTCATCGGCCAAGGCCTGCTGACGCTGTGGCGTGTCGGAAAGCAAATCTGCCAGGGCCTGAGCCTTTTTGTCTTCGGTAGATTTACGTGCCGCATCCTGCGCTTTCTTCTTCGCAGCATCGGCAGCAGCTTTCTTCTTCGCTTCGTCGGCGATTTTCTTCTTCGCCTCTTCAGCTTCAGCTTTCTTCTTGGCGTCTTCGGCGGCTTTCTTCTTCGCGTCTTCGACAATCTTCTTCTTGGCTTCTTCAGCGGCCGCTTTCTTGGCCTCTTCTTCAGCAGCCTTTTTGGCTTCTTCTTCAGATTTCTTCTTGGCTATATCAGCCAATTGTTTCTCTTCTGCCTTCTTGGCTTCGGCGGTCTTCTTCGCTTCATCGGCTTTTTTGGCTTCATCAGCCTTTTTCGCCTCGTCCGCTTTTTTAGACTCGTCGGCCTTCTTGGCTTCCTCGGCTTTTTGAGCCGCTTCTTCTTTCTTTTGTTCCGCAGCGGCCTTGATCTCTTCCTGCTCGACCTTTTTCTGTTCCATCTGCTCGACTTCGGTCTGACGCGCGGCGGATTTCTTCGCCTCACCCGCAATCTTCTGATTGGTCTGGGTGGTCGCCTGACTTTTCGATTTCAGTTGATACAAGGTCGCCTGGACAATCGGCTTGGCCGGCGGCAGCTCAGGTGTAAAAGCGAAACTGACGAACAGCATGCCGAACACCAGCACGTGCAAGACAATCGCCCAGACACTAGGCCAGAAGAAGCTTTCCGAGGCAGACGGCTCTCGCAGTGGCTGCATCAGGGGGCCTCGGTAATCAAGCCAACATTCCCGACCCCGGCTTTCTGCAACCCGCCCATGGCGCCCATGACGGAACCGTAATCGACAGTCTTGTCGCCACGAATGAAGACCTGGGTACGCTTGCCGTTACCGTTGCCGGCAGCGATGATTTTTGTCACCGCGCTGGTCATCTGCGGCAGGGTCATGGCCCTGTCCTGTTGCTTTTCGGTGTCGACTTCGCTGCCAAGGTTCCAGTAATAGGTCTTGTCAGCCTTGATCGAAATGGTCAGGACCTGGGTGTTGTTGTCCTGCGGCAAGGCTTCGCTGGAAACCTTGGGCAGATCAACTTTCACGCCCTGATTGAGCATCGGCGCGGTTACCATGAAGATGACCAGCAGCACCAACATCACGTCGATGTAAGGCACCACGTTCATCTCGGCGACCGGCTTGCGCTTTTTGCGAGCTCGAGCGATTAAAGCCATTGGAAATTACCTGCTTATTCTTCGCTGGTGTGCACTTTGCGGTGCAGGATCGCCTGGAATTCATCGGCGAAGGTGTAGTAACGGCCCAGCAGGGTTTCGCTGCGAGCTGCAAAACGGTTGTAAGCGATTACTGCAGGAATTGCCGCGAACAGGCCGATCGCCGTGGCGATCAGTGCTTCGGCAATACCCGGGGCCACGGTGGCCAGGGTGGCTTGCTGAGCGCTGGCCAGACCGCGGAAGGAGTTCATGATGCCCCACACGGTACCGAACAGGCCGATGTACGGGCTGACCGAACCAACGGTGGCGAGGAACGGCAGGCTCTGCTCCAGTTTCTCTTCTTCGCGGGAGATGGCCACACGCATGGCACGGGCCACGCCTTCCATCACCGCCTCAGGATCGACGCCTGGCTGCTGACGCAGACGGGAGAACTCTTTGAAACCGGCGCGGAAGATTTGCTCGACGCCCGAATCCGGATCCGGGTTGCTACCCGCCTGACCTGCTGTTTAAAGCGCAGGCTGGCACGGTTCAATTCGATTACTTCAGCGCTTACCAGCAGCTCGTCGTCCAGTCGCGCCGGCGCGTGATAGCGCGCTTCGCTGGAATGCACGACAAACAACAGATCCTCCCCTGCCAGCTGCGATTGGGCAAAGCCCAGCTCGCGGAGCCGCTCGGTTCGAGCCCGTTCCATAAACTTGAGGTAATTAACGTAATACACGATGCCGCCCGCATCGGTGTCCTCGTAATAAACGCGACAACGCTGTGCGAACGGCTCAAGCCCGTTTTGCGCGCGCATACTCTAGTGCTTACTCCTCAGGTTGCCAATCCGGCCAGGCAACTGTTTTTCATTGTTCAAAGGCTTTACCGCAAAAGTACCGTCCTCAGACAGTACAAACCCTGAATAAATCGACAACAAATGTGTATTAATCGTCCACAGCATCGAGAAACTCGTCTGCCACGGGCATTTCACCCATTCGTGACGGAATGTTTAAACCGAAATGCAGATACGCATGCCGCGTCACCACCCTGCCCCGTGGTGTGCGCATGATGTAGCCCTGTTGAATCAGGTATGGCTCAAGCACATCTTCAATGGTGTGGCGCTCTTCACTGATCGCAGCGGCGAGGCTGTCGATCCCCACCGGGCCGCCATCGAACTTCTCGATCATGGTCAGCAGCAAACGCCGATCTTGATGATCGAAGCCGTGTTCGTCGACGTCCAGCAGGTTCAACGCTAGATCGGCAACCGACTTGGTGATGTGCCCCTTGGCGCGAACTTCGGCGAAATCGCGCACCCGGCGCAGCAGACGGTTGGCGATCCGCGGCGTACCACGGGCGCGGCGAGCGATTTCAAAGGCGCCTTCCGGATCCAGCGGCAGACCGAGGATATTCGCCGAACGACTGACAATCGTCGACAGGTCAGCCGTGCTGTAGAACTCAAGACGCTGGACGATACCGAAGCGGTCACGCAACGGATTGGTCAGCATGCCGGCGCGAGTGGTTGCGCCGACCAGCGTGAACGGCGGCAGATCGAGCTTGATCGAACGCGCTGCCGGCCCTTCGCCGATCATGATGTCGAGTTGGAAATCTTCCATCGCCGGGTACAGCACTTCTTCAACGATCGGCGACAGACGATGGATTTCGTCGATGAACAAAACATCGTGCGGCTCAAGATTGGTCAGCAACGCCGCCAGATCACCCGGACGCTCGAGGACCGGCCCCGAGGTGCTCTTGATCGATACACCCATTTCCTGAGCGATGATATTGGCCAACGTGGTTTTACCCAGCCCAGGCGGGCCGAAGATCAGCGTGTGGTCGAGGGATTCACTACGGCCACGAGCGGCCTGGATGAACAGTTCCATCTGCTCGCGCACGGTCGGCTGGCCGATATAGTCGGCCAGACTGACCGGGCGAATGGCCCGGTCCTGGACTTCTTCGCGCTCGCGCGGGCTGTGCGCAGCGGCGATCAGACGATCAGCTTCAATCACTTAAATCATTCCCTTCAGGGCGCGGCGGATCATGTCTTCACTGCTCAAATTCTTGTCCTTGATCGCGGAAATCGCCTTGCTCGCTTCCTGCGGCTTGTAACCCAGGGAAATCAGCGCGCTGACCGCATCGTTCTCGGCGGTGTTGACCGGCGCCGGGCCGTCCGGCTGGTTCGGCACCAGGGCAAACATGGCCGGCGAGGTTTCCCAGGCCTTGAAGCGATCTTTCAGTTCGACCAGTAAACGCTCGGCGGTTTTCTTGCCAACGCCCGGCACCTTGGTCAGGGCCGAGGTGTCCTGGGATTGCACGCAGCGGATCAACTCGTCGACTTCCAGACTCGACATCAATGCCAGAGCCAGTTTCGGCCCCACACCATTGAGACGGATCAACTCGCGAAAAAAGTCTCGCTCACGCTTGCCGGCAAAACCATAGAGCAATTGCGCGTCTTCGCGTACGACCAAATGGGTGTGCAGGGTCAGCGGCTCACCGACCGACGGCAACCGATAGAGAGTGGTCATGGGCACTTCCAGCTCATATCCGAGGCCGTTTACATCCAGAATCAGGTGCGGCGGCTGTTTCTCAGCCAGGGTGCCGCGCAAGCGTCCAATCACGTTTCAGATCCTTGAGCGTTGGCCAGCCGTGGGCTGGCGACTGACGGAAGGCGAGCTTCAGGCCGACGACACAGGCGCAAAACCCACCTTCCGGGAAATTTGATTGCTGATGCTATCAGAGACGCAGGCGCCCGCCACGACTGCGTGCCGCTCCCAAGCCATGCGGCAGCAGGCTGGAACGGGTGTGCGCGTGACAAATGGCAATCGCCAGAGCGTCCGAAGCATCGATTTGCGGTTTGCTGGTCAGCTTGAGCATGTGCATGACCATCATCTGCACTTGCTCCTTATTCGCTGCGCCGGTACCGACCACGGCCTGCTTGACCTGGGTCGCGGTGTATTCGGCGATTTCAAGACTCTCTTCGGCGCCAGCGACGATGGCGGCTCCGCGGGCCTGCCCCAGTTTCAGCGCAGAATCGGCGTTTTTCGCCATGAACACCTTTTCGATGCCCATGGTGACCGGGCCGTAGGTCTGAATGATTTCGCGTACGCCGCGATAGACGATTTGCAGACGCTCATGAAGCTCGCCCGCGCCAGTGCGAATACAACCGGAGGCCACGTAGATACAGCCACCGCGGCCGGTATCGCGAACAATGCCGTAACCGGTGATACGCGAACCGGGGTCGATACCAAGAATTAAAGTCATAACGCCTGCGGATTCGGAAAAAGCACGAAATTCAATACAACGAATAACAAATGTGGGAGCTGGCTTGCCAGCGATGACGGTGTGTCAGGCAACATCTTCAACAGATGTGCCGACGCCATCGCTGGCAAGCCAGCTCCCACATTGAATCGTAGTCGCTCTTAACCGAGCTGAGCGGCCACGTCTTCCGGAATGTCTGCGTTGGAATAGACGTTCTGCACGTCATCCAGGTCTTCAAGCATGTCGATCAGCTTCAGGACTTTCTCCGCGCCTTCCAGGTCCAGCTCGGCGCTGGTGGTCGGCTGCATCACGATCTCAGCATCATCACCCTTGAAACCAGCAGCTTCGAGGGCGTTACGCACGGCGTAGAAACTGGTGAACGAGGTGAACACATCGATCGAACCGTCTTCGTGGGTAACCACGTCATCGGCGTCGGCTTCCAGCGCCGCCTCGGTCAGAGCGTCTTCGTTGATGCCCGGGGCGAAGCTGATCTGGCCCTTGCGCTCGAACAGGTACGCGACCGAACCGTCGGTGCCAAGGTTGCCGCCACACTTGCTGAACGCATGGCGCACAGCGGCTGCGGTACGGTTGCGGTTGTCGGTCATGCACTCGACCATTACCGCCACGCCGCCCGGGCCGTAACCTTCGTAGGTCAGTTCTTCGACGTTGTCCGCTTCTGTCGCACCGGCGCCGCGCGCCACTGCACGGTCGATGATGTCGCGACTCATGTTCGCGCTCAGCGCCTTGTCCAGGGCCAGACGCAGACGCGGATTGGAGCCCGGATCACCGCCGCCCTGACGGGCCGCAACGGTCAGTTCACGGATCCACTTGGTGAAGATCTTGCCTCTCTTGGCATCCTGACGTTCTTTGCGGTGCTTGATGTTCGCCCACTTGGAATGACCTGCCATAACTCGCTCCGAATTCTCTTTGAAACGTTGCCCGCCTGCTCATGCATCGGCCAGCAACCAAAAAATCTCGACCTGCTCTCTTCTCTATAGAAAGAAAAAAGGCGCATCCGAAGATGCGCCTTCAGGCCCGTCTTACTCAGCCTTTGGCGTTTCGCGCAAACGAATGTGCAGCTCGCGCAGTGCCTTGGCGTCCACCACACCCGGTGCTTGCGTCATCACGTCGGCAGCACTCTGGGTTTTCGGGAAGGCGATCACTTCACGGATCGACTGGGCGCCGGTCATCAGCATCACCAGACGATCCAGACCGAAGGCCAGACCACCGTGCGGCGGAGCACCGTACTTCAGCGCGTCGAGCAGGAAGCCGAACTTCTCTTCCTGTTCCGCTTCGTTGATACCCAGCAGACGGAACACCGACTGCTGCATTTCCTTGCGATGGATACGGATCGAACCGCCACCCAGCTCAGTACCGTTCAGCACCATGTCGTACGCGCGAGACAGGGCGCCAGCCGGGTTGGCTTCGAGCTCTTGCGGCGTGCACTTCGGCGCGGTGAACGGGTGGTGCAGCGCAGAGAAGCTGCCGTCATCGTTCTCTTCGAACATCGGGAAGTCGACAACCCACATCGGTGCCCATTCGCAAGTCAGCAGGCTAAGGTCATGACCGAGCTTGATGCGCAGTGCGCCCAAGGCTTCGCTGACGATCTTGGCCTTGTCGGCGCCGAAGAACACGATGTCGCCATCAACCGCGCCGACGCGATCAAGGATCACGTTCAGGTTGGCTTCCGGGATGTTTTTCACGATCGGCGATTGCAGACCTTCAACACCGGCGGCACGCTCGTTGACCTTGATGTACGCCAGGCCCTTGGCACCGTAGATGCCGACGAACTTGGTGTAGTCGTCGATCTGCTTGCGCGGCATGCTCGCCCCGCCTGGAACGCGCAGTGCGGCGATGCGGCATTTCGGGTCGTTGGCCGGGCCGCTGAACACCTTGAAGTCGACTTCTTTCAGTTGATCGGCAACGTCTACCAGTTCCAGCGGGTTACGCAGGTCTGGCTTGTCGGAACCGTAGCGGCGCATGGCTTCTTCGAAAGTCATGTGCGGGAAATCACCGAATTCCAGACCCAGCACTTCCTTGAACAGGTTGCGGATCATTTGCTCGGTCAGGCCCATGATCTCTTTTTCATCGAGGAAGCTGGTCTCGATGTCGATCTGGGTGAATTCCGGCTGACGGTCGGCACGCAGGTCTTCGTCACGGAAGCACTTGGCGATCTGGTAGTAGCGGTCGAAGCCAGCGACCATCAGCAGTTGCTTGAACAGCTGTGGCGATTGCGGCAAGGCAAAGAACGAACCGGCGTGGGTACGGCTTGGCACCAGGTAGTCACGGGCACCTTCCGGGGTCGCGCGGGTCAGGATTGGTGTCTCAACGTCGAGGAAGCCGTTCTCGTCGAGGAAGCGACGGATGCTGGTGGTCATGCGCGAACGCAGACGCAGCTTCTCGGCCATTTCCGGACGACGCAGGTCGAGGAAGCGATAACGCAGGCGGGTTTCTTCGCCGACGTCGGAGAACTCGTTCAGCGGGAACGGCGGGGTTTCCG
>NZ_JBIUWI010000029.1:8618-23693 GCF_044743385.1 Pseudomonas sp. NPDC087639
CCATGTTGGCGTTGGTGGCACCGGCCGGACGCAGGCGAACCTTGCCGGTGATCTTCACGACGTATTCGCTGCGCACGCGATCCGCGGCGGCGAAGCTCTCGGCGCGATCCGGATCGAACACTACCTGAGCCAGACCATCACGATCACGGATATCGAGGAAAATCACCCCGCCGTGGTCGCGGCGACGGTGAACCCATCCGCAAAGGGTAATTTCCTGGCCTTCCAAGCTTTCGTTCAGTTGGCCGCAATAGTGGCTGCGCATCATGGTAGTGGTTCGCTTCTCGTAATTCGAAATTCGGTGGAGATCCCGGCGCACTGAAGCAGTGCGGAAAACTCACGCGTGTCGTTCGACCTGGGTTTGAACCCTAGTCAGATTTGTCGCCACCGGCCAGATTCTTCTTGGTTCCGGTCTTGAAATCGGTTTCGTACCAACCGCTGCCGCTGAGGCGAAAGCCCGGCATGGACAGCTGTTTCTTGAGCTCTGGCGCCTGGCAGGCAGGGCAGTCGACCAACGGTGCTTCGCTGATCTTTTGAATGGCTTCCAACTGATGACCACAGGAAGCACATTGGTAATCGTACATCGGCATTGGGGTGTCTCGGCGATCAGATTGCCACCGCGCGCAGGGCTTTGCGGCGAAAGAGCGGGATTATATCCATTAAATGCGGCCTGTGCAGCCGTAAGACTGCACAGGCCGCGACCTCGTTTACAACCGCTGTTTCAATGGGAGTGCTTCCTTGGTGCTGTTCATGACGCACACAACCCGCACCAGCGCGCTGAAATTCTTCACCCCGCCGTGACGCAGATGCACTTCACGGTCGACGTGGGACAATAACGAACTGACCGAACAACAATTGTCTGCTGCCATGTTGCCAAGGATGTTCCAATAAACCTGTTCCAGTCGCAGGCAGGTCGCGAATCCGTTCAAACGCACGGATCGCGACAGCGGCTGGACCAATGTCATGTCGAAATCGTTGACGAACGGATCGAATTTCAATTCATGCTGCAAGCCGACAATCCTGTCGCCTCGCCTGTCTCCCTCTACCATATCGGTGACACTCCTTTGTCATCTCTGCCTGTTTTGGAAGCCACAAGCTGTGACTTCATAAAAGCGCAGACGCAAAGTTATATCCAGATGACTTTTTGACCATCACCGTAGGATAAGCCAACGATAGCGGTAAGATTGCGGACAGCGCGCGAGCCGGCCTCAGGCAAGCCCGCGCTTACGGGTTACGCTTCCAGCAACGCGCGCAACATCCACGCGGTTTTCTCATGAACCTGCATACGCTGGGTCAGCAGGTCGGCCGTCGGCTCATCACTGACCTTGTCGAGCAGCGGGAATATACCGCGTGCGGTGCGGGTCACCGCTTCCTGACCGTCGACCAATTGCTTGATCATGTCCTCGGCGCTCGGTACGCCCACCTCCTCTTTAATAGAAGACAGACGTGCGTAAGTCGCATAAGCGCCCGGCGCCGGAAAGCCCAGCGCGCGAATGCGCTCGGCAATCGAGTCCACGGCCAGCGCCAGTTCGTTGTATTGCTCTTCGAACATCAAGTGCAACGTACGAAACATCGGGCCTGTGACGTTCCAGTGGAAGTTATGGGTTTTCAGATACAGCACGTAGGTGTCCGACAGCAGCCGCGACAGCCCTTCGACGATGGACTTGCGATCTTCTTCACTGATACCGATATCGATTGCCATGTTTACCCCCTAACGGCGATTGAATTCATCCAACAGGTGTAACCCCACTCTAGCAAGGCTATCGCCAGCCCGCAGCCCCGAAAGCCTGAACAGACTGCGACAAAAAGACCGACTCTCTGCCGCTGGCCGGGCTGATTTGAGTAGCTGCAGGCTTTGCTGTTAAATAGGCAGTGTGTCGCCATGCCCCATTTTCCGGGGTGTTGCGCATAGGCTGATGCCGTGTACGTGTCCACCGCCTCTTATTTTGTTCCGAAGCGAACCGTGCGCCTTCAGCTCTTCCTTGTGAGCCGTCATAACGTGAGCCAATCAAAATGTTGAAAATCGTCCACCTGCTAATGGGCGCAGCGGCCTTGCTGCTGTCGTTCATACCTAGTTTGAAATCCGAAGCCGTTCCCTACCTGCAACAACCCGATGCACTTTACCTGGCCTTTTTCGGCCTGCTGAACCTGGTGATCGCTCCAGTGATTCCTTACTGGAACAAAGGCCCGCGCCAGCATCTGCAAAACCTTGTCAGCGCTCTTCTGGTGCTGACTGTCGTCCTGCAAACCTTGACCCTGATCGCACCGATGCCTGTCATCGCCGGCCAGCCTGCCGTATTGTTCAGTCTGGTGATTGCCCTGGTTGCAGTGATCCTGCACCTGGCCGTCAGCTTCTATCGATCTTCCCCGGCTGCCGCACCGACCAACTACGACATGACCAACCGCGATACCGGCACCGTCAAGTGGTTCAACACTTCCAAAGGCTTCGGCTTTATCTCCCGGGATTCCGGCGATGATATTTTCGTGCACTTTCGTGCGATCCGTGGCGAAGGCCACCGTGTTCTGGTCGAAGGCCAGCGCGTCGAGTTCTCGGTGATGAACCGGGACAAGGGTTTGCAAGCCGAGGACGTGATCGCCGCTCTGCCGCGCCGCTGATCCAAGGCCAAAAAAAACCGCGAGCAGCGTGCTGTTCGCGGTTTTTTTATGCCCGATGAAAAGCGCTCGCCTCAATAGTGCGGTGGCGGCGCGTCTTCTTCGAAGGACTCGAACTGGCCGACCATCTCTTCCTGACGCTTGAGCAGCGCAGCCATCTGTAATTGCAGGCGCTCAACCACGCGCTGCTGCGCCACCAGCACGTCGTTCAACGCCTGAATGGTGTCATCCTGAAACGCCAGACGGCTCTCCAGATCGGTAACGCGATCTTCAAGGCTCATGATTCAGCCCTCCACAAATGTGAAATCTTCGGTCAGCACCACGCGCAATTGCTCGCGAATGGCGGCCACCTGTTCGTCGCTATAAGGTTTGGCCGCGTGCTTGCCCCATACCGGCGCCGGCCACGCTGCATCATCGCGTTTACGCACAATCACATGCATGTGCATCTGGCTGACAACATTACCCAAGGTCGCAACGTTCATCTTGTCAGCATCGAACAAGTCCTTGAGCAACTCCGCCAGCGCGGTGGTTTCCAGCCAGAGCTGCTGCTGATCGGCGACATCCAACTGAAACAACTCGCTGATATCGTCCCGGCGTGGCACCAGGATGAACCACGGGTAGTTGGCGTCGTTGGACAGGAGCAGACGGCAGAGCGGGAAGTCGCCGATGGTCAGCGTGTCCTGTTGAAGTCGTGAATCTAAAGCAAACACTGCGCGTACTCCCGGCTGATCTTCATTATTGAGCTTAGCGGCCCACCATATGAGCAGCGCACCAAGCGACAGACTGGCAGCATACCTGCGAATGCTCCCACCTTCACGACGACAGCGCCCTTACTCATTCCCCGGACGCCCCGACATGTGACATTTATCGACACCCTGCACCACCACGGAACCAGGATTACCCGCGACAGCACTGAAATGACCGGAAAACCCCGCTGTGCTCACGACCACATTCAGACTGAGCTGTATGAATCCGGTACAGCCTGTAAATTTTTCGCACCAAAACCGCACAGTGGGTCTACGCTCAGTGCGGCAGGCATCCGCCAAATACTCACCGGCGGGGTGAACCGGTAACGTTTTCGGTTGTCGCGCGCCAGCAACGGTGTGACAACACCATACGAACAATCGCGTCAAGCCCCGATAGAAAGCGGCTTGGCGCCCCGTATTTATGAGGTTTTTACAGGTAGCGACAGGTGTTCAGAAAAATAACCGCAGCGATATCGCGGTTTGTGCACGCTTGTTGCATTCGTACTCATATGGACTATAAGCGCACCACGGGAAGTGGGAGCCTTAAGGCCAACAAAAACAGTGGCAGGGTTGCCCGATGGAGATTCAAGTGTTTTGCCAGGGACTCTTTTTTAGCGATGCAAACGGCTAAAAAAACAGCTAGAAAGTTGTCGGTCCGGTTGCATCGGTACTGTGAATTTGCGACATCTACAAAGCCGTCTGCGACAGTGTCGTAAAGAAGGTGAAAGGTTGGATTCGCAAGTATCGCCAACAATGTCGGCGTGATATAAGTTTGCGCCGACACAAAAAGAAAGAGCCGCCCAGATAATAAAACAGGTGGGACGGCAGTACTCTTCTAAAAACCAAAGGAGCAAATCACGATGCGCGTGATGAAGTGGAGCATGATCGCCCTGGCTGTTTCAGCAGGCACCTCGCAGTTCGCAATGGCGTCCGCCCAGGATGATTCCAAAGGCTTCGTTGAAGACAGTAGCTTCAATGTAAAGACCCGCATGCTGTATATGAACCGTGATTTCAAGAATGAAAACTTGAAAACCAGCCCATCGGGTGAACGCCAGGGCTACCGCGAAGAAACCGGTATTGGCATGCACGCCATCTTCGAATCCGGCTTCACTCAAGGCACCATCGGTGTTGGGGTTGACGCTTTCGGTCTGGGCTCTATCAAGCTCGACAGCGGTCGCGGTCGCACCGGCAACGGCCTGTTCGCAACCGATAGCGATGGCACACCGGAAGATACCCAGTCCAAAGCGGGTGGTGCAGTCAAATTCCGCCTGTCCAATACTGTCTTGAAATACGGCGATCAATTCGTTGCCAGCCCGGTATTCTCCACCGACGACAGCCGTTTGCTGCCTGAAGCCACTACCGGCACCTTGCTCGTATCCAAGGAAATCCCTGGTCTTGAGCTGAGCGCTGGTCGCTTCACCGCGATGAGCTCCCAGACTGGCATGGGCCATGACACTATCGTTGACGGCGGCCTGCCGTCTGCCAACATCGGTGGTGCAACCTACCAGTTCACCGACAACTTTGTCGCGGGCGTTGCGGCTTCCGACGTGGATGACCACTTCAAGAAGCAGTACCTCAACGCCAACTACACCCTGCCGATCAACGATGAACAATCGCTGAACTTCGACTTCAACGGGTACAAGAGCAAGAGCCAGGGTCAGGAACTGTCGGGTGATATCGACAACCGCATCTGGTCCCTGGCTGCCGCTTACAGCATCGGCGCCCACAAATTCACTCTCGCTCACCAGCGTTCGACAGGCGATACCGGTTACGTGTACGGCGTAGACGGCGGCGGCACTATTTTTCTCGCCAACTCCATTCAATACTCCGACTTCAACGGCGCAGACGAGCGTTCGTGGCAGGGTCGCTACGACCTGAACATGAAAACCTACGGCGTACCGGGCCTGAGCTTCATGACCCGTTACGTCAAAGGCGACAACATCTCTACCGGTGCTGAAGAAGGCAAGGAACACGAGCTGGACTTCGAAACAAAATACGTCATGCAGAATGGTCCGGCCAAAGACCTGTCCTTCCGCCTGCGTAGTGCCTGGTACCGTTCCAACACTGCTTACAGTGGTGGCGACAACAACGACCTGCGTCTGATCGTTGAGTACCCGCTGAGCATCCTGTAATCCGGATGTAATTCGGCTGTACTGTAGAGCCTTGCTCTAACATGAACCGCTCCCCCTCACAGGTGAGCGGTTTTTTTATAAACTCAATAGCAACCTAATCATATTTGTATAGCAAGCTAATTATATAAGTCATGAACACCTTACCGAGAACAATAAAAAACCCAAGAGACTGTGCTTCTCTCGGGTTTAATGGACTACTTGACCAGCATGCCAAGTAACAAAACGCTTACTGTGTAGCAGCTTCCTGAACTACGCGAATCACCCGCTGCGGAAAAGGAATATCGATGCCGGCATTTTTTAAACGGTCACGCGATTGTTCGTTAAACATGAACATCACATCCCAATAGTCTGCGGTTTTAACCCACACACGCAGGGAAACCGTGATCGAACTGTCGCCCAGCGTCGAAATCACTGCCTGTGGCGCAGGATCCTGCAGAACACGATCATCCTTGGCCAGATCAAGCAGCACCTGACGGGCCTTTTGCAGATCCGCTTCGTAATCCACGCCCACATCGAAGATAACCTTGCGGGTTGGCTGACGGTTGGTGTTGGTGATGATGCCGTTCGACAGATTACCGTTCGGCACGATGATGGTCTTGTTATCGCCGGTACGCAGCACGGTGTGGAAAATCTGGATACTATCGACGGTACCTGACACACCTTGGGCTTCGATCCAGTCGCCGATGCGGAACGGACGGAACAGCAGAATAAGCACGCCGCCGGCGAAGTTCGCCAGGCTACCCTGCAAGGCCAGACCGATGGCCAGGCCGGCAGCACCGATCGCCGCAACGAACGAAGTGGTTTCAACACCGATCATCGAAGCGACGCTGACAATCAGCAGCACCTTGAGAATGATGTTGGCGAGACTGCTGATGAAGCCTTGCAGCGCCAGGTCAGCGTTACGCAGGGCCAGCAGACCGCCGAGTTTTTGCGTGACCTTGTTGATCAGCCACCAGCCGATGGCCAGGGTAATCACTGCCAGCAGCACGCGGCTGCCGTATTCCATGATCATCGGTATCCACGCCTGGGATGCCTTGACCAGGTGGTCCACCTCAGCATTCAAATCCATGTTCTATCTCCTGATTTCCGGCTACCCGGGCTATAAACAAATAAAAAGTGGGAGCGAGCTTGCTCGCGAAAATGGTGTGCCATTCAATAATGAAGTTGACTGACACACCGCTTTCGCGAGCAAGCCCGCTCCCACAGGTTCCGCATGAGAAAGCTTAGTCGCGGAAGTTGTTGAACTGCAGTGGCATGCCGAATTCCTTGGCACGCAGGGCCGCGATGGCTTCTTGCAGATCGTCACGCTTCTTGCCGGTGACACGAACCTGCTCGCCCTGAATGGCGGCCTGCACCTTGAGCTTGGCATCCTTGATATGGCCGACAATCTTCTTCGCCAGCTCCTTGTCGATCCCTTCCTTGAGCACGGCGTCCTGCTTCATCAGCTTGCCCGATGCGTAAGCGTCTTTGACTTCAAGGCACTGCACGTCGATCTTGCGCTTGACCAGGGCGAGCTTGAGGATCTCGATCATCGCTTCCAGCTGGAAATCGGCTTCAGCGGTCAGGTTGACGGTCAGGTCTTTTTCCTTGAACTCGAAGCTGCCTTTACCTTTCAGGTCATAACGACGATCGAGTTCCTTCACGGCGTTCTCGACCGCGTTGGTGAGTTCGTGTTTGTCCAGTTCGGATACCACGTCGAACGACGGCATGTAATCTCTCCAATAAAAAAGGCGCGCTCGATGAGGATAGAGCGCGCTTGGCTTGCGGTTAAAATCGGGCTCATTATAACGGGTCTTTTCCTGACGACACGGCGAGCCGCACATGCCTGCACCCATTCGAGCAAAAAACTGATGTCCACCCTTTGGCATGTTCTCGGCGCCGGCAGTCTCGGCACACTCTGGGCTACGCGGCTGGCCCGGGCCGGATTACCGGTCAGGCTGATCGTGCGCGATACCGAGCGCTTGCACAGCTATGAAGCGGCAGGTGGACTGACCCTTGTGGAACAGGGACAAGCCCGCACCTATGCAGTTCCCGGCGAAACCCCGGACAGCCCTGAACCGATCCGGCGCCTGCTGGTGGCCTGCAAAGCCTACGATGCCGAAAGCGCAGTCGCCCTCCTCGCGCCACGACTGGCAGCGGATGCCGAACTGATCCTGCTGCAAAACGGCCTCGGCAGTCAGGACGCCGTCGCCGCGCGAGTGCCGCAGGCCCGCTGTATCAGCGCCTCCAGCACCGAAGGCGCTTTTCGCGATGGCGACTGGCGCGTGGTGTTCGCCGGCCACGGTTACACCTGGCTCGGCGACGCCGCTCATCCAGTCGCACCGATCTGGCTGGAGGATCTCCGGGCCGCGAAAATCCCCCACGAGTGGAGCACCGACATCCTCACCCGGCTGTGGCGCAAACTGGCGCTCAACTGCGCGATCAATCCGCTGACCGTGCTGCATAACTGCCGCAACGGCGGATTGCAGGCGCATCATTGCGAAGTCGCCACGCTGTGCGTCGAACTGACCGAATTGCTGCAGCGTTGCGGCCAACCGTCAGCCGCCGACAATCTGCAACAGGAAGTCGAGCGAGTGATCCAGGCGACCGCTGCCAATTTCTCATCGATGTATCAGGACGTGGCCAACCAGCGCCGCACCGAGATCAGCTATTTATTGGGCCACGCCTGCAAAGTCGCTGCGCGCCACCAGTTGAACCTGCCGCACCTCAGTCAATTGCAGCAACGACTGGTCGCTCATCTGCACAGCCTCGGATTGCCCAGCGACTGAGCAGCGGCTACGCTGGCCACTTGTTCCTTTGCTGCGATAAACCTGATGCCATTGCGCCAGCGCCTCGAAAACCTGCCGGTCGGCCAGAAACTGCTGGCCGCCCTGCTGGTGCTGTTGACCACTGTCTTGCTGGTCGCCAACCTGACCTTTATCAGCGCCGCCTATTACATCTCCCAGGAAAGCATGGCCCCTCAGGCCTTGCAGACCATCGGCCGACTGATCTCCAACCCAAGTCTTGTCAGCGAAGCCCTGCAATCACCGCAGAGTGCCGAACGTCTGCTCAAGGAGCTCGACAGCTATTCTCCACTGCGCGCTGCCGCCCTGTATGACGGCAAGGGCGAAAGGCTCGCGCAAGTGCAGCACGGCGACAAACTCGACCTGCCGGAACGTTACCGGCACATTGAGGCTTGGCAACTCACCGAGTTTCGCAGCAACCAGTTGATCACCCTGCCCCGCCCCGGCACAGCGCCGGGTCATCTATTGCTGGTCGCCAGTAGCGAATTGCCCATGGCGTTCTACACCGGCACGCTGACGGCCAGTCTTGGCATCCTGATTTTCAGCGTGCTGCTGTGGCTGGTGATTGCCCGGCAGATCAAGCGGCTGATCACCCGACCGATTCATCAACTTGAAGAGTTGTCGCGTCAGGTGACCCGTGAAGAGAACTACGCACTGCGCGCTTCACGCGGCAACCACGACGAAATCGGCAGCCTCGCCGAGGCGTTCAATACCATGCTGTCGCGCATCGAAGCCCGCGAGCAGCAACTCAAACGTGCCCGCGACGACTCACAAGCGGCTTACGATCAGGCCCAGGGCCTGGCCGAGGAAACCCGCCACACCAACCGCAAGCTGGAGCTGGAAGTCCAGGTACGCAGCAAGATCGAGAAGAAACTCACCGGTTTCCAGAACTACCTCAACAGCATCATCGACTCGATGCCGTCGGCGCTGATCGCCCTTGATGAACAGCTCTACGTCACCCAATGGAACCAGGAAGCCAGCGCCCTCTCCGGCACCCGGCTCGACGAAGCGCTGAACCAGCCGATATTTCTCGCCTTCGAGCCGCTCAAACCGTTTCTGCCGCAACTCAAGCAGACCGTCGAGCAACACACCGTGGCGAAAATCGAACGCGTGACCTGGTTCAAGGACGACGAGCCCAAGCATTACGCACTGACGTTCTACCCGCTGATGGGCGGCGCCGGGCGTGGTGTGGTGATCCGCATCGACGACATCACCCAGCGTCTGTCGCTGGAAGAGATGATGGTGCAGTCGGAAAAAATGCTCTCGGTCGGCGGCCTCGCAGCGGGCATGGCCCACGAAATCAACAACCCGCTGGGCGCGATCCTGCATAACGTGCAGAACATCCGCCGGCGCCTGTCAGCGGATCTGCCGAAGAACCTCGAAACCGCCGAGCAACTGGGCATCGAACTGGACACGGTCAACCGTTATCTGCAAGGCCGGGAAGTCCCGAAACTGCTCGATGGCATTCAACAGGCCGGAGCGCGGGCAGCAAAAATCGTCACTCACATGCTCAGTTTCAGCCGCCGCAGCACCCGGCAAATGGCCCCGTGCGATTTGCCGGCACTGATTGATCAAGCGGTTGAAATCGCCGGCAACGACTTCGATCTGGCCATCGGTTTTGATTTCAAGGGTCAGGCGATCATCCGCCAATTCGACCCGGCGCTGGGTCCGGTGCCGGGCACCGCCAACGAGCTGGAACAAGTGCTGCTCAATCTATTGAAAAACGCCGCACAGGCCATTCATCAGCGCGAAGACGATAGCGAACCGGGGCGGATCATCCTGCGTACCCGACTCAATCCGCCGTGGGCCGAGATTCAGGTCGAGGACAACGGCATCGGCATGAGCGAGAACGTGCGCAAACGCACCTTCGAACCGTTCTTCACCACCAAGGAAATCGGTCAGGGCACAGGACTTGGCTTGTCAGTGTCGTACTTCATTATCACCAACAACCACAAAGGGCAGATGGAAGTGCAGTCAGCGCCCGGGCAAGGCACCTGTTTCACCTTGCGCCTGCCGCTGGCCCAACCCACTGCCATCGCTCCAGAAACCAATCAATTATCGAGGTAACCCATGGGCTTTCGCCTGTCGAAAATCTACACACGCACCGGCGACAAAGGCGAAACCGGCCTGGGCGATGGCCGCCGTGTGCCCAAGGATCACCCGCGTATCGAGGCGATTGGTGAAGTCGATACGCTAAACAGTCAGGTCGGCGTGTTGTTGGCCGGGCTGCTTGCCGAACGTGAAGCTACGCCTGGCTTGAATGAGCTGATTGAGGTGTTGGCGCCGTGTCAGCATCGGCTGTTCGATCTGGGTGGCGAGTTGGCGATGCCGGAATATCAGGCGCTGAACGCCGCTGAAATCGAACGCCTGGAAGCGGCGATCGATGTGTGGAATGAAGAGCTGGGGCCGCTGGAGAATTTCATTTTGCCGGGGGGCTCGATGCTGATTGCTCAGGCCCATGTGTGCCGGAGTCTGGCGAGAAGTGCCGAGCGGCGCTGTCAGCATTTGAATGCGATCGAGCCGTTGGCCGGGGTTGGTTTGGCGTACATCAATCGGTTGTCGGATCTGTTGTTTGTGGCGGCGCGAGTGATTGCGCGGCGGCAGGGGGTTGCGGAGATTTTGTGGTTGCCGGCGGCGAAGCCTTCAGATCAATAGCGCCAGATATGACGCTATCGCGAGCAGGCTCACTCCTACAGTTGACCGCATGTCTACTGACAAAACGCGGTCAACTGTAGGAGTGAGCCTGCTCGCGATGGGGCCTTTAGCCTAAATAAAGAATCAGGCTTCTGGCCAGAACGCCCGAATCCCTGCCACACCCTGAGCCCCAAAGCTCCAGGCCTTCTCACGCTCAGCCGGGCCAACCCCGCCCAACACGAACACCGGTTTGCTGAAGCCCTCGATCAACGTCGAAGCCTGCTCCCAGCCCAACGGCTGCGCATCCGGATGAGTCAACGTCGGCTGCACCGGCGACAGGGTCACGAAATCCACGCCCATCTGTTCGGCCAGCGCCAGTTCTTCGGCGTTATGGCAAGACGCCGCCAACCAACGCTCCGCCGGCAACGGTCGCCCCGCCGCCGCATACTTGCGCAGTTGCGCGGAGGTGATGTGCCACCCGGCGGACGGGAAATCACCGAGCCATTCGAACGGCCCCTTGATCATCAACTGCGCCTTGCCGGCACACAGACCCGCTGCATCCACCGCCAGATCACGGTACTTCGGGTCGTAGCCATTAGGCGCGCGCAGCTGGATCAATTTGATCCCGCCGGCAATCGCCTTCTGGATGCCCCGTAACAACGCCGGGGTTTCCAGATCTTCCGGAGTAATCAGGTATTCGGCTGGCAAACGTGCCGCTGCGACGATTGGCTGGTTGGCCGCCGGAAACTCGTAGTTCACCAGCTCCTTCGCGGTCACCCAGGCCAATGGCTGACCTTCGGCACCGTGGGGTTCGCCGCTGAAGTCCGAGACCTCCCAGACATCCAGCAACACCTGTTTGTCCGGGTAATCGTGACGCACCTTGATCAATGGCCGGGCAGCGCCAACGACAATGCCCAACTCTTCGTGCAGCTCACGGGCCAGCGCGGTTTCGACCGACTCGTCAGCCTCGACCTTGCCGCCGGGAAACTCCCACAAACCACCCTGATGCTGGGTGTCGGCACGGCGGGCGATGAGAATTTTGCCACTGTCGTCACGTATGACGGCAGCCGCGACGTGTACACGTTTCACGGGTTCATCTCCTCCAGTCCAGCCTTCTGCCATGCCTTGAAGGCCGGCCATTGGTAGACGGTTTCAACATAGGCTTCGTCGGCGGCCGGCAGCTTCACCTGATAGGTGCGCAAACGCACGGCAATCGGTGCGAAGAACGCATCGGCCAGGCTCAAACGACCAAACAGGTACGGCCCGCCCTCGGTGGCAACAGCACGGCATTCAGCCCACAAGGCGAGCATGCGTTCGATATCGACCTTCACTTCCGGCGGCACCGGGTTCAGCGGCGCGTTGTGGCTCAGGTTGAACGGCATGTGGTTGCGCATGGCGAAGAAGCCACTGTGCATTTGCGCACAGGCGGATCGCGCCTGGGCGCGGGCGAAGAGGTCGGTTGGCCAAAGCTGCTCGGACGCAAACTGCTCGGCGAGGTACTCAGCGATAGCCAAGGAATCAGCCACGGTGCCGCGTGCGGTTTTCAGCAGCGGTACTTTGGCAGTCGGCGAATGCTTGAGCAGACGCTCGCGGGTGTCGGGCTTGCCGAGTTTGATCAACTCTTCGGTGTAGGGAGCGCCGGTCAATTCGAGCGCCAGGGCGGCGCGCAGGGACCAGGAGGAAAGCAGTTTGTCGCCGATGATCAGGTGCAGAGACATGGTTTTGGCGCCTTTTCGTCAGTGGAAAAGCTTTGGGACTTGCGATGCCTGAACCGACGCCATCGCTAGCAGACTAGCTCCCACAGTAGATGTTCAGTGAACACAAGCCCTGTGGGAGCCAGACTGCTGGCGATTGCAGCGACTCGGTCTCGGATCAGGTCCGGTATTCGGCGTTGATCTTCACGTATTCATGCGACAGGTCAGTGGTCCAGATGGTTTCGCTGCAATCGCCGCGACCCAGCTCGATACGGATGGTGATCTCTTCCTGCTGCATCACCGCCGAGCCCTGCGCCTCAGTGTAGGTCTCAGCGCGGGCGCCACGGCTGGCGATACACACATCGCCGAGGAACACGTCGATCTTGCTCACGTCCAGATCCGGCACGCCGGCACGGCCGACAGCAGCCAGGATGCGTCCCCAGTTCGGGTCGGAGGCGAACAGCGCGGTCTTGATCAGCGGCGAGTGCGCCACGGTGTAGCCGACGTCCAGGCATTCCTGGTGATTGCCGCCACCGTTGACTTCAACGGTGACGAACTTGGTTGCGCCTTCGCCGTCTCGCACGATGGCCTGGGCCACGTCCATGCACACTTCGAACACCGCTTGCTTGAGTTTGGCGAACAGTTCGCCTTCCGCGCGGGTGATTTCCGGCAGTGCAGCCTTGCCGGTGGCGATCAGCATGCAGCAGTCGTTAGTCGAAGTGTCGCCGTCGATAGTGATGCGGTTGAACGACTTGTTGGCGCCGTCGAGCATCAGGTTTTGCAGGACATCGCGGGAGACTTTGGCGTCGGTGGCGATGTAGCCGAGCATGGTCGCCATGTTCGGACGAATCATGCCCGCGCCTTTGCTGATGCCGGTAACGGTGATGGTCACGCCGTCATGCTGGAACTGGCGGCTGGCCCCTTTGGGCAGGGTGTCGGTGGTCATGATGCCGGTGGCGGCCGCTTCCCAGTTGTTTTCCGACAGATCGTCCAGTGCGGCTTGCAAGGCACCTTCAATTTTCTCGACCGGCAATGGCTCGCCGATGACACCCGTTGAGTACGGCAGGATCTGCTCAGCAGCAACGCCGGTCAGCTCGGCCAGTTTGGCGCAGGTGCGCTCGGCAGCGGCCAGGCCTGGTTCGCCGGTACCGGCGTTGGCGTTACCGGTGTTGGTCAGCAGGTAGCGCACAGCGTTCTGCACGCGTTTTTTCGCGAGGATCACCGGCGCTGCACAAAAGGCGTTCAACGTGAATACGCCCGCCACGGTCGAACCTTCGGCGCAGCGCATCACCACGACATCTTTGCGCCCGGGGCGCTTGATGCCGGCCGAGGCGATACCGAGTTCAAAACCGGCAACCGGGTGCAACGTTGGCAAAGGACCAAGACCAACAGCCATGAATGCGCTCCTTACTCAATGAAGTCAGCACCGCCATTTGAAAGCGGTGGTTTAAATGGCAAAACGCCGCGACGGCTTATGCCGGTCGCGGCGCGGGTACATCAGCGATTGAAACGGGTGTTACTGAATCTGCCCGTGGCAATGCTTGAATTTCTTGCCCGAACCGCAGTAGCACAGTTCGTTGCGGCCTAGCTTCTGGTCATTGCGAACCGGGGCGGTGGCGAGGGCCACATCGACCTCTTCACCCAGGATTTCCGGCTGATCAAGACCAGGGGCTTCGGCGTGTTCGAACTGCATGCGGGCGGCCAGTGCTTCGGCTTCCTGACGCAGACGTTGCTCTTCGGCTTCCGGATCTTCACGGCGAACCTGAACGTGCGACAGCACACGGATGGAGTCGCGCTTGATCGAATCCAGCAGCTCGGAGAACAGCGTGAACGACTCGCGCTTGTATTCCTGCTTCGGGTTCTTCTGAGCGTAGCCACGCAGGTGGATGCCGTGACGCAGGTGATCCATGGTCGACAGGTGGTCTTTCCACAGGTCGTCCAGCACGCGCAGAACGATTTGCTTCTCGAAGGAGCGCAGTGCTTCGGCACCGGCCTGATCTTCTTTCTCGTTGTACGCGGCCATCAGCTCGGTCATGAGCTTCTCGCGCAGGGTTTCTTCGTACAGGTGATCGTCTTCGTCGAGCCATTGCTGGATCGGCAACGCCACACCGAAGTCGCTCTGCAGCGAGGCTTCCAGACCGGCGACGTCCCACTGCTCTGGCAGCGATTGCGGCGGAATGTGGGCGCTGACGGTCGCGTTGAGTACGTCCTGACGGAAGTCGGCGATGGTTTCACCGATGTTGTCGGCGGCCAGCAACGTGTTACGCATGTGATAAATCACTTTACGCTGTTCGTTGTTAACGTCGTCGAACTCAAGCAGTTGCTTACGAATGTCGAAGTTGCGGCCTTCAACCTTGCGCTGCGCCTTCTCGATCGCGTTGGTCACCATGCGGTGCTCGATCGCTTCGCCCGGCTGCATGCCCAGGGCTTTCATGAAGTTCTTCACCCGGTCAGAGGCGAAGATACGCATCAGGCT
>NZ_JBIUWI010000029.1:23703-65691 GCF_044743385.1 Pseudomonas sp. NPDC087639
GCCGGCACGGCCACGCAGCAGGTTGTCGATACGACGGGATTCGTGACGCTCGGATGCAATCACCTGCAAACCGCCGGACTCCAGCACTTGCTGGTGACGCTTCTGCCAGTCGGCCTTGATCTGGGCGATCTGCTCAGGGGTCGGGTCTTCCAGCGATGCGACTTCCACTTCCCAGTTACCGCCCAACAGGATGTCGGTACCACGACCGGCCATGTTGGTGGCGATGGTCAGTGCGCCCGGACGACCGGCTTGCGCGATGATCTCGGCTTCTTTTTCGTGGAACTTGGCGTTCAGAACCTTGTGTTCGATGCCTTCCTTCACGAGCAGTGCGGACATGTGCTCGGAGGTTTCGATGGTCGCAGTACCCACCAGCACCGGACGGCCAGCGGCCATGCTTTCCTTGATGTCCGTCACGATCGCCGCGTACTTCTCTTCGGCTGTCAGGAATACCAGGTCGTTGAAGTCTTTACGCGCCAACGGCTTGTTCGGCGGAATGACCATGACTTCCAGACCATAGATCTGGTGGAATTCGAACGCTTCGGTATCGGCCGTACCGGTCATGCCGGACAGCTTGGTGTACAGACGGAAGTAGTTCTGGAACGTAGTCGATGCCAGGGTCTGGCTCTCGGCCTGAATGTTCAGGTTTTCCTTGGCCTCGATGGCCTGGTGCAGACCTTCGGACAATCGACGGCCCGGCATGGTACGGCCGGTGTGTTCGTCGACCAGCACGACCTGACCGTCCTGCACAATGTATTCAATGTTGCGATTGAACAGCTTGTGCGCACGCAGACCGGCATAAACGTGGGTCAGCAGGCCCAGGTTATGCGCCGAGTACAGGCTCTCGCCCTCAGCCAGCAGGCCGACACGGGTGAGCATGTCTTCGATGAACTGGTGACCGGCTTCGTTGAGTTCGACCTGACGGGTCTTCTCGTCGACAGTGTAGTGGCCAGCCTTGGTGACTTCGCCTTCGACTTCTTCGACGTGCAGTTCCAGCTGCGGGATCAGTTTGTTGATCTCCATGTACAGCTTGGAGCTGTCCTCGGCCTGACCGGAAATGATCAGCGGGGTACGCGCTTCGTCGATGAGGATGGAGTCGACTTCGTCGATCACGGCAAAATTGAGTTCGCGCTGGAATTTTTCTTCCATGCTGAACGCCATGTTGTCGCGCAGGTAGTCGAAACCGAATTCGTTGTTGGTGCCGTAGGTGATGTCGGCGGCGTAAGCGAGACGCTTCTCTTCCGGCGGCTGGAACGGCGTCACGACGCCGACGGTCAGGCCGAGGAATTCATACAGCGGGCG
Source organism: Pseudomonas sp. NPDC087639 (assembly GCF_044743385.1). Taxonomy (NCBI): domain Bacteria; kingdom Pseudomonadati; phylum Pseudomonadota; class Gammaproteobacteria; order Pseudomonadales; family Pseudomonadaceae; genus Pseudomonas; species Pseudomonas sp. NPDC087639. The sequence continues at coordinate 25,003 of NZ_JBIUWI010000029.1, forward strand.
CATCCAGTTGGCGTCACGGCGGGCCAGGTAGTCGTTCACCGTCACAACGTGCACGCCCTTGCCGGACAGTGCGTTGAGGTAAACACCCAGGGTAGCCACGAGGGTTTTACCCTCACCGGTACGCATTTCGGCGATTTTGCCTTCATGCAAGGTCATGCCGCCGACGAGTTGCACGTCGAAGTGGCGCATACCCATGATGCGCTTGCCGGCTTCGCGGGCGACCGCAAAGGCTTCTGGCAACAGCTTGTCGAGGGTTTCCCCTTTGGCGATGCGGGCCTTGAACTCATCGGTCTTGGCGCGCAATTGATCGTCCGAAAGGGCCACCATTTGCTCTTCGAAGGCATTGACGAGCTGCACCGTCTTGAGCATGCGTTTGACTTCACGCTCGTTCTTGCTTCCAAAAAGTTTCTTTAACAAAGGCTCAAACATATCGGCAGGATCTTCCACACTAACGGGATGGAGGGCGGCCCCGTGAGTCGCCCGTGCAGCCCTCATGGCCGCATGCGAACGAGCATTCTACCCGGAAACGGTGGTGAGGAAAGTGGCGATGTTCCACGATGCTGGCACTGCGCTTTGACGGGGCTCACTTAAAATAGGGGCGTTTTGCTCAACTTCAAGTCGTACGCAAAAGAAGTTAGTCGTTGATTTAATGGGCAAAGCAGGGGCAAAAGCAATGGGCGAGTGAATTCGGTGCTTTCTGCTACCATGGCGCCTCTGTACTTTCAGGTGTTCGATCATGGCGTTTCGCCCTCTTACGGCCAAAGCACCCGCCGTTTTGCTACGCGAAGCCAAGCCGCTCAAAGCCATCCTCGGCCATGCCCAACGACTGGGCCATCTGCAACGCCTGCTCGAAAGCCAACTGCAACCCGCCGCCCGCGAACATTGCCATGTGGCGTCGTGGCGTGAGGGCAGTCTCCTGTTAATTGTCACCGATGGTCATTGGGCCACTCGCCTGCGCTATCAGCAAAAGCGCTTGCAACGGCAATTGCAGATGTTCGACGAGTTCGCCAGCCTGACGCGGATTCTGTTCAAGGTTCAACCACCGACGGTTCAGCGTGGAGCAACCGGGCATACGATGGATCTTTCAACGGATGCAGCGGCGACCATTCAGGCAACGGCGGACGGGATCAGTGATCCGAATCTGCGGGCGGCGCTGGAGCGCCTTGCGGCGCACGCCAAAGCCAAGCCCTGAAAAGATCGCAGCCTGCGGCAGCTTCTACAGCTGGAATGCATCCCCTGTAGGAGGTGCCGCAGGCTCGGGCCGCGATCGGACGATCTTTGCTTTTAGCGGCGTTTGCTGCCTCCGAGCAGCGAACCCATCAGGCCACGCACCAGTTGCTTGCCCAGGTTGTTGGCCGCTTGACGCATCGCCGACTTCAGCGCCTGCCCTGCCGCGGTACCCAGGAACTCGCCAGCCCTGTCCGCCAGACTCGGTTCTTGAGTAGCTGCCGGCGCTTCAGCCTCCGGGGCCAACCCTTTACGCCCCATCAGGATTTCATAAGCCGACTCCCGATCGATCGGTTTGTCATAGCGCCCCTTGAACGGCGATCCGGCAATCAGCATTGTTCGCTCGGTTTCGGTCAACGGCCCGATCCGCGATTGCGGCGGTGCGACCAACACGCGCTGAACCATTTCCGGCGTGCCTTTCTCGGCAAGCGTACCGACCAACGCCTCACCGATCCCAAGCTCGGTCAGCACCGACAGACTGTCGAACGCCGGATTAGGCCGAAACCCATCGGCCACGGCACGCAGGGATTTCTGTTCTTTGGCGGTAAACGCCCGCAAGCCATGCTGGATACGCAACCCCAACTGTGCCAACACGTCATCCGGCAAATCCGTCGGCGATTGGGTGACGAAATACACACCCACGCCTTTGGAACGGATCAACCGCACCACCTGCTCCAGCCGCTCCTGCAACGCCTTTGGCGTATCGCCAAACAACAAGTGCGCCTCATCGAAAAACAGCGCCAGCAGCGGTTTATCGGCATCGCCGCGCTCCGGCAACTGCTCGAACAGTTCGGCCAGCAGCCATAACAGAAACGTCGCATAAACCTTCGGCGCCTCGTGTACCAGACGGCTGGCATCGAGCAGATGAATGCGCCCACGGCCATCGGCAGCGGGTTGCAGGATGTCTTCCAGTTGCAGCGCCGGCTCGCCAAACAAGGCTTCGGCACCCTGCTGCTCCAGCGTTGCCAAGCGGCGTAACAGTGCCTGACTGGAACCGGTGGTCATCAGCGCGGCGTCTTCGCCCAACAGCTGTGGATTGTCCTTGAGGTGATTGAGCAGCGCTTTCAGATCCTTCAGATCCAGCAACAACAGGCCTTCGCGATCGGCGACCTTGAACGCCGCATAGAGCGCCGACTGCTGACTGTCGGTCAGCTCGAGCAGGCTGCCAATCAGCAGCGGCCCCATTTCACTCAACGTGGTGCGCAGTGGATGACCGGACTGACCGTGAATGTCCCACAAGGTCACGGGATAAGCCTGCGGTTTGTAATTGAGCCATGGCATGCCGGCGATGCGCTCGGCGACCTTACCCTGCGGGTTGCCGGCAGCACCGAGGCCGCACAGATCTCCCTTGATATCAGCGGCAAACACCGCGACGCCCGCGTCGCTGAAGGCTTCGGCCAGACGTTGCAAAGTCACGGTCTTACCGGTGCCGGTCGCGCCGGCAACCAGTCCATGTCGGTTGGCCAGGCGCATGGCCTGGGCTATCGGTTGCCCCGCGAGATCGGCGCCGATTACGAGTTGCGATGAGTCAGGCATTTTGTCACCCAATGGTTAATCTTTAATTCGCGATGGCCGATAAATAAAGGCGTGAACCTGACTGAAAAGTCGGGTCGGACATTTCCCTAAGGAGAGACGGAAATATCAGCTTTTTTCACCCTTGCCCATATTGAGCGTCTTTATAAAAGCACGCCCAGGACATTAAGACCTTAGCGGAACCCCAAGCCATGAACAAAAACCTGCGCTTCAGCCATAAAATTTTGCTTGCCGCCGCCCTCATCGTCATCGCCGCTTTCGCCTCGTTCACGCTGTACAACGACTGGCTACAGCGCAACGCAATCCGCGATGACCTGAACAACTATCTCAACGAGATGGGCGAGGTCACCGCCGACAATATCCAGACCTGGCTCAATGGCCGCATTCTGCTGGTCGAGAACGCTGCCCAGAACATCGCCATCAACCCGGAAGCGACCAATGTCGCCAGCCTGCTGGAACAGAAGTCCCTGACCTCGACATTCATGGCGACCTATCTGGGCGATGCCACCGGCCACTTCACCATCCGCCCGGACGTGAAGATGCCGGACGGTTTCGATCCACGCGTTCGTCCTTGGTACAAAGGTGCCGAGAGCAGCAGCACACCGACCCTGACCGAACCGTACATCGACGCCGCGACCGGCCAGTTGATCATCTCCATCGCCACCGCCTCGAAAAAGGCCGGTCAGAGCGTTGGCGTGGTCGGCGGTGACTTGAGCCTGCAATCACTGGTCGACACCCTGGCCGCCCGGGATTTCGACGGCATGGGTTATGTGTTCCTGGTCAGCGCCGACGGCAAGATCCTCGTGCACCCGGACAAAGCCCTGGTGATGAAATCACTGAAGGAGGCCTATCCGCAGGACACCCCGCGCATCAGCAGCGACTTCAGTGAAGTCACTGTCGATGGCAAGACCCGCATCGTCACTTTCGCCCCGATCAAGGGCCTGCCGTCGGTGAACTGGTACATCGGCCTGTCGGTGGACAAAGACAAGGCGTTCGCGATGCTCAGCGAGTTCCGCACCTCGGCAGTAATCGCAACGGTGATTGCCGTGGCGATCATCATTGCCCTGCTCGGCATGCTGATCCGCATCCTGATCCAGCCGCTGCATGTCATGACCCGCGCCATGGAGGACATCGCCGATGGCGAAGGCGACCTGACTAAGCGCCTGACCATCGTCAATAACGATGAATTCGGTGTACTCGGTACCGCGTTCAACCGTTTCGTCGAGCGTATTCATGGCTCGATCCGCGAAGTGTCGTCGGCCACCGGGCAGGTTAACGAAGTCGCCCTGCGTGTGGTCGCGGCGTCGAACTCGTCGATGTACAACTCCGATCAGCAGGCGTCGCGCACCAGCAGTGTCGCCGCCGCGATCAACCAACTTGGCGCCGCCGCCCAGGAAATCGCCCGCAACGCCGCGCAAGCCTCGAACCAGGCCAGCGACGCCCGCGGCCTCGCCGAAGACGGCCAGCAAGTGGTGGATCGCAGCATCAAGGCGATGAATCAACTGTCGAGCATGCTCAGCGCGTCGAGCAGCAATATCGAGTCGCTGAACAGCAAAACCGTGAACATCGGGCAGATTCTCGAAGTGATCACCAGTATTTCCCAGCAAACCAACCTGCTGGCGCTCAACGCGGCGATTGAAGCCGCGCGTGCCGGTGAGGCCGGGCGCGGATTTGCCGTGGTGGCGGACGAAGTGCGTAACCTCGCCCACCGCACCCAGGAATCGGCGCAGCAGGTACAAACCATGATCGAGGAGCTGCAAGTCGGCGCCCGGGAATCGGTGAGCACCATGAGCGACAGCCAGCGTCACAGCCAGGACAGCGTGGAAATCGCCAACCTGGCGGGCGAGCGCTTGAACAGCGTGACCCAACGCATTGGCGAGATCGATGGGATGAACCAGTCGGTGGCTACGGCGACCGAGGAACAAACCGCCGTGGTCGAGTCGATCAACGTCGATATCACCGAGATCAATACGCTGAACCAGGAAGGGGTGGAGAACCTGCACGCGACATTGCGTGCCTGTTCGGATCTGGAACAGCAGGCTTCGAGGTTGAAGCAGTTGGTGGGCAGCTTCCGCATCTAAAAATCTAAAGATCGCAGCCTTGGCAGCTCTTGCAGTTGGAATGTGTTTTCCCTGCAGGAGCTGCCGCAGGCTGCGATCTTTTCGCATCGACCCTACCCCGCGCAATCCCGACCGAACATCTATTCTGGATAAAGGTCAACCAAAGGAGAGCAACGCTGCGGAGGGACGATCACCGTGCATATCGCCGACATCACCATGTTCTACGCCCCGGCCAGCGGTGGCGTACGTACTTATCTGGATGCAAAACACCGTCGGTTGAGCGTCAAGCCCGGGATTCGTCACAGTTTGCTGATCCCCGGCGCGCATTTCGGTGAACACGATGGCGTTTACACGGTTCCCGCCCCCGCCCTGCCCTTCGGCAAGGGCTACCGCTTTCCGGTACGCCTGGCTCCTTGGAGAAATGTTCTGCAGGATTTGCAGCCCGATCTGATCGAGGTCGGCGATCCGTATCTCACCGCGTGGGCAGCTCTGGATGCCCGGCGGCAGCTGGACGTGCCGGTGATCGGTTTCTATCACTCGGACTTGCCGCTGTTGGTCAGCAACCGCATGGGGCATTGGGTCACGCCCAACGTCGAGGCCTATGTCACCAAGTTGTATGGCAACTTCGACCGGGTTCTCGCGCCCAGTCAGGTGATGGCTGACAAGCTCACAGGCCTGGGCGTGCGCAACGTCTTCGTACAGCCGTTGGGCGTTGATCTGCAAACCTTTCACCCCGGCGCCCGCGACCCGGACTTGCGGGCCGAATTGGGCATTGCCGAAGACGTCCGCCTGCTGATCTTCGCCGGGCGCGGTTCGAAAGAGAAAAACCTGCCGGTCTTGCTCAAGTGCATGCAGCGCCTTGGCTCGCGCTATCACTTGTTGCTGGTCGGCTCGGCGATGCCGGCCGCAGTGCCGGACAACGTCAGCGTCATTGATGAGTTCTGCCCGGCACCGACCGTGGCACGCCTGATGGCCAGTGCCGATGCGTTGTTGCATGCCGGCGATCAGGAAACCTTCGGTCTGGTGATCCTCGAAGCGATGGCCAGCGGTATTCCAGTGGTCGCTGTGGCGGCCGGTGCGTTCGAAGAAATCGTCACTGAGTCCTGCGGTCTGCTGTGTGCGCCGAACAATCCCCAGGCCATGGCCAATGCCGTGCGGGAATTGTTCAGTCGCGGCAGCGTGAAACTCGGCCAGCAAGCACGCCAGCATGTCGAACGGCATTACGCCTGGGACACGGTGGTCGACAGTCTGCTCAGTCACTATCACTCCGTCCTCGGCCATGGGATTCCACGGGTGGCTAATGGCTGACTCGCTCAATCGGCCCGCCGTGTTGCTGGTGCTGCACGACGTGGCCCCCTCGACCTGGACGGATTACCGACCCTTTGTTGAAGCCGTCGATGCTTTGGGTGACGTGCCAATGACCTGGCTGGTGGTGCCGAATTTTCATCGCCACAACAACCTCGATGCTCACAAGGACTTTCGCCGGCTGCTGAGCGCACGCGTCGCCCGCGGCGATGAGTTGGCTCTGCACGGTTACTTTCACGACGACCAGGAGCCAGGCCCGACCACGCCGCGCGATTGGTTCATGCGGCGCATTTATACCCATGAAGGCGAGTTTTATCACTTGTCTCGCGAAGCCGCTCTCGCCAGACTGCGCGCCGGCATTGACCTGTTCCGGCGTTACGACTGGCCGCTGCAGGGTTTCGTCGCCCCCGCCTGGCTGATGAGCGACGGCACACGGCAGGCCCTGCGTGAACTGCCGCTAAGCTACACCAGCGACCCGCAGCATCTTTATCGTTTACCGGACTTCACCTCGATCGATGCGCCGGGGCTGGTCTGGAGCGCCCGCAGTGCATGGCGTCGCGGCCTGTCGAAGATCATCAGCGACCAGCGTGAACAGCTCTGGCGCCAGGCGCCGGTGATTCGGCTAGGCTTGCACCCGGTGGACATGCGCCACGAATTCTCCCGCCATTACTGGCTGAACACTCTCGAACGATTGCTGAATGAAGGACGAGTACCGATGACCAAAGTGAACTGGCTCGCCCAACAGCGCGGTCAACAGGAACGCGCCGCATGAGTCGCGGCATTGTGTTGTTGATCGGCCTGCTCGCCGCAGTGCTGATCCCGCTGCTGCTCGGTGGCAGTGAAATCTGGTCGCGCCTGCAAAGCTTTCCGCTGCAATGGCTGCTGATCATGTTCGGCATGATCCTGCTGTGCTGGGGCATCAACACCTTGCGCCTGCGTTTGTTGCTCGGTGATCAACGGGATCGCGTCACGCCGATGAAAAGCCTCGGCGTGGTCATGGCCGCCGAATTCGCCTACTGCGCGACACCCGGCGGTAGCGGCGGGCCGCTGACGATCATGGCGTTGCTGGCCCGCAGCGGCGTACGCCCGGCCCGGGGCAGCGCGGTGTTTGCCATGGATCAGTTGAGCGATTTGTTGTTTTTTCTCTGCGCCCTTAGCGGGATTCTGATTTACGCACTGTTCCAACACCTCAGCGATCGCATGGAATGGCTGCTGATCGTCAGCGCGGTGTCGCTGTTCGGCGGTTTGTGCAGTTGTGTACTGCTGGCGCGCTACCACCGCCAACTGATTCGCCTGAGCGGACGGCTGCTGGCTCGAATGAACGTGCGCGCCAGCACCCGTCGCCGCTGGGCACGCAAGCTGCTGCATTTTCTTGCCGCGTTCATCGATACGCTGAAGTTGCCTTGGCAGACCTTGAGCAAAGTCTTCGCCCTGACCTGCGTGCACTGGCTACTGCGCTATAGCGTGCTGTATCTGGCGCTGCGTGGGCTGGGGGCGGATTTGCAGTGGGCGTGGAGTTTTCTGGTGCAGATGCTCTCGCTGGGCGCCGGCCAGTTCAGCCTGCTGCCGGGCGGCGCAGGTGCCGCAGAATTGACCTCGGCGGCGCTATTGGCACCGATGGTCGGCAAATCCACTGCCGCGGCGGCGATTCTGATCTGGCGGGTGGTGACGTTCTACTTTTATCTGGTGGTGGGCGGGCCGGTGTTTCTGCTGATGCTCGGACGGCCGCTACTCAGAAAGCTGCTGAAGGTCAGGCAGGCTTCTTAGGCTCGCTCTGTTCATCCTTGAGTTGCTCCCACAACTCGGCAGCGCCGGGAAACTCCGTCCCGTCGTCTGGACTCAGGTCATCCGGGTCATACCGACTCAAACAGCCCTCGCCCAATGTCGCGGGTGCTTTGGAAGTGGCTTTGTCCAGTGGATCGCTCATCTGCATGTCCTCTGATTCTGAAACGGCGAAGGGCTTGGGCGATTCAACGCCCAAGCCCTTCGTTTTTCAAGCATGAAGTGATTCGATCAGAACACTACAGTCTTGTTGCCATGTACCAGCACACGATCTTCGAGGTGATAACGAAGGCCACGCGCCAACACCATCTTCTCGACGTCACGACCGAAACGCACCATGTCTTCGATGCTGTCGCTGTGGCTGACGCGGACAACGTCCTGCTCGATGATCGGACCGGCGTCCAGCTCTTCGGTCACGTAGTGGCAGGTCGCACCGATCAGTTTCACGCCACGCAGGGAGGCCTGGTGGTAAGGCTTGGCACCGACGAACGACGGCAGGAAGCTGTGGTGAATGTTGATGACCTGGTGCGCGTATTCGCGGCACAGCGCCGGCGGCAGGATTTGCATGTAGCGCGCCAGCACCACCACTTCGGCATCGTGTTGTTTGACCAGACGCGACACTTCGGCGAAGGCCGGTTCCTTGTCCTGCGGATTGACCGGGACGTGGTAATAAGGAATGCCGTGCCACTCGACCATGCTACGCAGATCGTCGTGGTTGGAAATCACGCAGGAGATTTCGCAATCCAGTTCATCGCTGTGCCAGCGGTGCAGCAGATCGGCCAGGCAATGGGATTCGCGGCTGGCCATCAGCACCACGCGCTTTTTCTGCTCGGTGTCGGTGATGCGCCAGTCCATCGAGAACTCTTCGGCGATCGGTGCAAACTTCTCGCGCAAGACTTCAATACCGAACGGCAGCGAATCGGCACGAATTTCGTGACGCATGAAGAACCAACCGATCTGATTATCCGAGTGGTGGCTCGCTTCGGTGATCCAGCCATTATGGGATGCCAGAAAATTACTGACTTTGGCAACAATGCCAACGCGGTCCGGGCAAGAAATCACCAGCCGAAAAGTGCGCATGAGGGGGAAACTCCAGAACTTCGCAAAGGCCGCCATTCTAGCGACTGCGCAGCAAAACTGCAGTATTGATGAGCTCGGGGGCGTTCGCCCCACCCCGGCGTACAGCTTTTTGACGGGGACAACCGTCAACGGGACGGCGATTCGGAGGTACTGCTAGATCAGATAACTGTGAGTATCTGTGATGACTGCATCACACTATTTAACCGAACATTCAATTTGCCGCTAATTCTTGTAACTAATTTAAATAAAAACCCCGGTTAAATGTTTACTTGATGAAACAGCCTGACTATTATTGCGGCACTGTCCCCTGCCACTCAGCACTCTACTAAGGTAGTAATCATGTCCTTGATCAACGAATATCGCGCCACCGAAGAAGCTATCAAAGAGCTGCAAGCCCGTTTGAAGAACCTGTCGCAAGACGACAAACTGCAAACCGAGCTGGAATTCGAAGGCAAACTGCGCACCCTGATGGGCGAATACTCCAAATCCCTGCGTGACATCATCGCCCTGCTGGATCCAGAATCCAAAACCAAGGCTCCACGCGGCGGCGCAGTAAAAACTACCGGCACCAAGCGTGCTCGCAAAGTTAAACAATACAAAAACCCGCACAACGGCGAAGTCATCGAAACCAAAGGTGGCAACCATAAAACTCTGAAAGAGTGGAAAGCCAAGTGGGGCGGTGACGTGGTTGAAGGCTGGGCTACCCTGCTGGGCTAAGCCGCAACGCCTGCCGCAGACTGATCTGCGGTGAAAAAGAAACGCCAGCGAATGCTGGCGTTTCTTTATGTCCGGAATTAACCCGGTCATGTTCGATTTCAAAGATTCAAACGTTTGCGTAATGCCTGGACATAATTCTGCCATTCATTGAGCACCGCACTCTGCACCGGCGTCGCACTAATCGCCCATTTCTCTGCGGCCTCTGTAAAAGATGTCAGGGTATTTGGAGCCCCCCATTCAGGCGCGGACAAACGCTGCTGACAAAATATTCGCCAACGTTCCTGCTCTTCAAAATTCAAGGTGTCGGGAAAGTTACGCGCTCGATATCGAAAGAGTAATTCAGGCAAACGTTCATCATCGAAAGGCCATTGCTCTTGCGCTAATTGCGCAGGATCGGCCGTTCTCACTTGCTCACATAGACGTCGGTCGCGGTCACCGATAAATCCGTCGTACAACTGTTGTTCCGGATCCTCGCTCGGGGTGAAGTCTTCGCTGGCATAAATCGCCGCAACTTTATCTTTCCAAACTTCTTGTGCGTCAGTTAGTCGCAGCGCTCGGTCCTGATAAAGCGCCATGTCCAGCCCCAGTCTCTGCTGATCTTGCGCACGCAATACCGACAGTGGCGCCACCACCGGGCAACGATTGATATGAATCAGTTTGAGCGGCACCGGCAACTCACCTTCCAGCAAATCGTCACGGCGGGTGTACAGGCGCTGGCGCAGGGTCTGCGCATCGAGATCGAGCAAGCCCTGGGGATCCAGATGCAGATCGCAGATGATCAAGGCGTTGCGGTTCTTCGGATGCCAGGCCAACGGCAGCACCACGCCGACATAACTGCGCGCCGCCGAGAAGCGCCCGGAAATGTGCACCAGCGGCTGCAACAGACGAATCTGATCCATGACCTTTTGCTTGCTGCGCAACTGGAACAACCAGTCATACAGTTTTGGCTGCTTCTCGCGGATCAACCGCGCCAGCGCGATGGTCGCGCGCACGTCCGACAAGGCCTCGTGGGCGTGGCCATGATCAATATTGTTCACGGCCGTCAGGCGCTCGAGCTTGAGCGTTACCCGACCTTCGTCATCGGTCGGCCAGACCAGCCCGTCCGGACGCAGTGCATACGCGGCGCGGACCACATCGATCAGATCCCAGCGACTGTTGCCACCCTGCCATTCACGCGCGTATGGGTCGAAGAAATTGCGGTACAAACTGTAGCGCGTCATCTCGTCGTCGAACCGCAACGTGTTGTAACCGGCGCCGCACGTACCGGGAGCCGCCAGTTGTGCATGCACCCGGGTCATGAAATCGGCCTCGCTCAAGCCCTTGTCGGCGAGCTGGCTCGGAGTAATGCCAGTGATTACGCACGCCGCCGGATGCGGCAGGATGTCTTCGCTGGGTTGGCAGTAGAGATTGACCGGTTCATCGATTTCGTTGAGGTCATGATCGGTGCGAATCCCGGCGACCTGCAGCGGGCGGTCGTTGCGGGGATTGATGCCAGTGGTTTCGTAGTCGTACCAAAAGATGGAAGTCACGGGCGGTTCCTGAACTGAAGATCGGCGAAGTCTAGGCGTTCAACCGCGGTCGCGGCCAGCCTCGCGTCATTCAAACACCTGGCGTCACACGATGTGCAATACATAGTTATGTCGTTTCCCCCCGAGAGGCTGCTAGCATCGGCCCCACTTGCATCCCGAACAGGCGAACATCAGGAAGCCCATGCTCGAGCCCACAGCACCGCCAAGGAAAGCACCGCTGGATACGCGGCATCAGGTCGAAACGCCGGAAGGCATCGACTTGCCGCTGCGACCCGCCGGGTTGATGGTGCGGGCCATCGCCTTCGCGATTGACCTGAGCATTCGCGGCGCGGTCATGGGCGTGCTGTTCATCGTCCTGGCGTTTTTTGGCAAGCTCGGCATGGGCCTCGGCTCGCTGCTGCTGTTTGCGGTCAGCTGGTGGTACATGGTGCTGTTCGAAGTGCTGCGCCAGGGACGCTCGCCGGGTAAGCAATGGATGGGCCTGCGCGTGGTGCACGATGACGGCACGCCGATTGGCTGGTCGGCGTCCTTGCTGCGCAACCTGTTGCGCTTTGTCGATCTGCTGCCATTCGGTTATTTCCTCGGCACCCTCAGTTGCCTTAATCACCCGACCTTCAAGCGTCTGGGCGACATCGCCGCCGGCACGCTGGTGGTCTACAGCGAACGCCCACTAACCCGCCCGCAACTGCCCGCCGCCGAACCGCGCCGCGCGCCGATTGCTCTCACCCTCAGCGAACAGCGAGCGCTGCTCGGATTCGCCGAGCGGCAGGCCGAGCTGACACCGGCGCGGGTCAATGAACTGGCGGCGTTGCTGGCCCAGCCGCTGCATATTTCTGCGCCCAGGGCAGTCACCGAACTCAACGGCATCGCCCGCGGCTTGTTGGGTCCGACATGAAGCAAAGCCTTTTCGAAAATCGACACAAGGCCGAATGGGAGCGTTTTGCGCTGGCCCTTGAACGTCTCGAACGGGGTAAGGAAACCTCACAAGTGGCAGGCTTCCCCAAAGCGTATCGGCACCTCTGCCAACATCTGGCACTGGCGCAGGAACGCGGTTACAGCAGTTTTCTCATCGACTCGCTGCAACAACAGGTATTGCGCGGTCATCAACAGCTTTACCGGCATCGCAGTCGTTTGGGCGCCAACCTGTTGAGCTTCATCCTCGCCGACTTCCCGCGTCTGGTGCGTGCCGAATGGCGTTTCGTGCTGGCCGCCGGCCTGTTGTTTTTCGGCAGCCTGATCGGCGTCGGTGTGCTGGTCTATGTGTTTCCCGAACTGGTCTACAACCTGCTCCCCGCCGATCAGGTGCGCGAGATGGAGGGCATGTACGACCCGGTGGCCGGTCACCTCGGGCGCCCGGCCGAACGCGCGGCCAGCGAAGACTGGGTGATGTTCGGCTACTACGTGATGCACAACATCGGCATCGCCTTTCAGACCTTCGCCAGCGGTTTGCTGATGGGGGTGGGCAGTGCGTTTTTCCTGTTCTACAACGGCCTGGTCATCGGCGCCGTGGCCGGGCATCTGAGTGAAATCGGCTACGGCCAGACCTTCTGGTCATTCGTGGTCGCCCATGGTGCCTTTGAACTGACAGCCATTGCCCTGGCCGGCGCGGCAGGTCTGCAACTGGGCTGGGCGTTGATCGCACCGGGACGCCTGACCCGTGCCGAAGCGTTGAAACGCGCCGCGCGCAAAAGCGTGCTGCTGATCTGTGGGGTCATGTTGTTCCTGCTGATCGCCGCGTTTATAGAAGCCTATTGGTCGTCGAAAACCAGCGTCGCTCCGCTCACCAAATATCTGGTCGGTGCCGCTCTGTGGATGTTAGTGGCGAGCTATTTGCTGTTCGCCGGAAGGACACGCCATGCGCCTGAGTGACGCAACCGTGGTCATCCGTCCGCGTACCACCTGGGAAGCCATGGATCTTGGCGTGCTCATGAGTCAGCAGCATCGACGCTTGTTGATGACCAGTTGGGCCATCGTCACCCTGCCGCTGTTCGCCTTGCTCAGCATATTGCTGTGGGATTCGCCGTCACTGGCGGTGTTTATTTTCTGGTGGCTGAAACCGGCCTATGAACGCCTGCCACTGTACATCCTGTCCAAAGCGCTGTTCGGCGAAACGCCGACGCTCAGACAAGCCCTGCGTGAGTGGCCGCGCCTGCTCAAACCGCAACTGCTGGCCAGCCTGACCTGGCGACGCCTGAGTTTGAGCCGCAGTTTCCTCATGCCCGTGGTGCAACTCGAAAGTCTGGATGGCGACGCCCGTCAGCAGCGTTTGCAGGTGTTGCTACAACGCAACGCCGGCGCCGCACAGTGGCTGACGATCATCGGCGTGCATCTGGAAACGGCGCTGTGGATTGGCCTGATGGTGCTGTTCTACCTGCTGTTACCGCAACAGATCGAAACCGACTGGGACTGGCAGTCGTTGATCCTCGCGGCGGATCAGGACTGGCGCTGGCTGGAGCACCTGACCAACGCCTTTTATGCACTGGTGCTGGTGGTGTGGGAGCCGATTTACGTGGCCTGCGGTTTCAGTCTCTATCTGAATCGGCGCACACAACTGGAGGCATGGGACATTGAACTGGTGTTCCGCCGTTTGCGCCAACGCCTGAACAGCAGCGTGGTCGGCGCGCTGCTGGCGGTGTGTCTGCTGCTGCCGAATGTGCCCCAGGTCTGGGCGGCCGAGCCCGTCAGCAGCCCGGATGCGCCGCGCTTGTTGAATCAGCCGCTGACCAGTCAGGAATCACGTGACAGCGTCAAGGCCCTGCTTGAACAAGCGCCATTCAAGAACAAGGAGTCCGTCACCCGCTACCGCTTTGGCGACGACCCGGCGGCCCCGGCAAAATCCGAGAAGGACGGTGAAGCCCCGCAGTGGCTGAAGACCCTGCTCGGCTGGCTCGACGGCCGCCACTTCAATACCTTGGCCACGCTGATCGAAGTGGTGTTGTGGGGCACATTGATTGCGGGACTCGGCTGGCTGGTCTGGCGCTATCGGGAGTTTCTGCAAACCTTCGTCAGCCGGCCGAAACTGCCCGCCCGCGCCAAGCGACCACCCCCGCAGCAAGCCTTCGGCCTGGATCTGAACCGCGACACCCTGCCAGACGATATCGCCGCCCACGCCGAACAACTCTGGCAGAGCCAGCCCCGCGCAGCCTTGAGTTTGCTCTATCGGGGCCTGCTCAGCCATTTGCTGCACGACTTTGCTCTGCCCCTGAAAGACGCCGACACCGAAAGCCAGGTGCTGGCGCGTGTCGAACAGTTGCAGCGTCCGGAATTGCTCGCCTTCAGCCGCACGCTGACCACGCACTGGCAGAGCATGGCCTACGGGCATCGGATACCGGCGGCGCATCTGCAACAGGAGTTGTGTGATGGCTGGCGCGCCCTGTTCGGCCATGGAGTCAGCCGTTGAACCGGCGCACGCTGTGGTGGATTGGCGCATTGATCGTCGCGCTGCTGGCTGCGCTGAGCATATTCCTGTACCTCAACGCCAAGCCGTATCAGGAGCAGATCGATCACGGCCCCTCACCGGCCGCGCAGGCCAATCCCTATCTGGCGGCAGAAATGTTTTTGCGCGAGCGCGGCATCAAAGTCGCCCATGCCGAAAGTCTGGCAGTGCTGCCGGACACCGATCCACGGGGCCACACATTGCTGCTGTTCAACGACCGTTCGCGAATGACGCCGCGTCAGGTCGATCAAGTGTTGAACTGGACGCGGGCCGGTGGGCGGCTGGTGTTTGTCGCCGAATCGCTGTGGGATGAGCAGGCGAAACAAAGCAACGACCTGTTGCTTGACCGCGTGCAACTGCATCAGTCCATGAGTAAAGATCTGAAGGATCCCCCCACCGATCAGGAACAAGACCCTTTTCCGAAATTGACCAAGCTGTACATGGAAGATGAAGACGCGCCGGCCTATGCGGGGTTCGACACCGACTTTCACCTCGATGATCCGAAAAATCTTGCCCAGGCCTGGGCCAACAGCGCCAAAGCCACGCACATGATGCAACTGCCCTACAGCCTCGGTTCGATCACCGTGGTTACCGATGCCGAGTTGTGGAAAACCCCGGCCATCGCCCAGTACGACAACGCCTGGCTGCTCTGGTACCTGAGCGCCGACACCGACGTCACGCTGATCTACAACACCGAGCACGATGGCCTGTTGACGCTCCTCTGGCGCTATTTCCCACAAGCCATCGTCGCCCTGCTTGCACTGATTGGCCTGTGGTTGTGGCAAGCCGGCGTACGCCACGGCCCGCTTCAGGCGCCCGCCTCGACTGGCCGTCGGCAGTTGCAGGAACACCTGCGTGCCAGTGCCGATTTCATGCTCCGGCACAACGGACAGCAGTCGCTATTGCAGGCGTTGCAACAGGACGTATTGCGTCGTGCCCGGCGACGGCACCCTGGTTTTAATCAATTGAACGTCGCCGAACAATGGCTGGCGCTGTCGCGCCTGACACGGCAACCCACCCGAGCCATCAGCCAGGCCATGAGCCCGGTGCCGAACCGGCGGATGTCCAGCGCCGACTTCTGCCGCCAGGTCGCCCACCTGCAAACCTTGAGGAACACGCTATGACTGAACAGATCGAGCCCGGCAGCGCCAGCCACGCCGCCCAGCAACGCCAGCGTGCCAGTCAACTGGCGCAAGCGGTGCGTGGCGAATTGCAGAAAGCCGTGATCGGCCAGAACGCGGTGATCGACGACGTGCTCACTGCACTCATCGCCGGCGGCCACGTGTTGCTTGAAGGCGTTCCCGGACTGGGTAAAACCCTGCTGGTACGCGCATTGGCGCGGTGCTTCGGCGGCGAGTTCGCACGCATTCAGTTCACCCCGGACCTGATGCCCAGCGACATCACCGGCCACGCGGTCTACGACCTTCAGACAGAGCAGTTCAAGCTGCGCAAAGGCCCGTTGTTCACCCATCTGTTGCTGGCCGACGAGATCAACCGCGCCCCGGCGAAAACTCAGGCCGCGCTGCTCGAAGCCATGCAGGAACGCAAGGTCACCCTTGAAGGCCGCGCACTGCCAATCGCTCAGCCGTTCATGGTGTTGGCCACGCAGAACCCGATCGAACAGGAAGGCACTTATCCACTGCCGGAAGCTGAACTAGACCGCTTCATGCTCAAGGTGCGCATGGACTACCCGGACGCGGATCAGGAATTGAACATGGTGCGACAGGTCAGCCGTTCGACCCGCGCCGACATGCTCGATGTGCAGCCACTGCGCACCGTGCTGCAAGCCAAAGATGTGCAAGCCTTGCAGCGCATTGCCAGTGATTTGCCGCTGGACGATCAGGTGCTCGACTACGCCGTGCGTCTGGCGCGCAGCACCCGCACCTGGCCAGGCCTGATCCTCGGTGCCGGGCCGCGCGCCTCGATCGCACTGGTGCGTTGTGCCCGCGCACGGGCGTTGTTGCGCGGCGGCGAGTTCGTGATCCCGGATGACATCAAGGGCTGCGCACTGGCCGTGCTGCGCCATCGCGTACGCATTGCCCCGGAGCTGGACATCGAAGGCCTGCAAGTCGATCAGGTGCTGCTGCAACTCCTCGACCAGATCCCGGCGCCGCGCCTGTGAAACCCGCACGCCTGCTGCTGATCTGGCTGGCCATGCTGCTGGTCATCGGCATGGTGCTGGGCACTTTGCGGGCACTGGAGGTCGACATCCCGGCCAGCGTGCTATCGATCAACTGGGGATTGCTGCTGGCATTGTTGGCGCTGGCAATGCTCGACGCGCTGCGCCTCAAGCGCCTGCCGGCACTGCGGATCAAACGGCAGATGCCCGGCAGCCTTGCGCTCGGGCGTTGGGGAGACGTGCAGCTTGAGGTTGAGCATGACTTTGCCGAACCCCTGAACATTCAGATATTCGACCATGTCCCCGATGGGCTGAGCTTTGAAAACCTGCCACTCAGCGTCGCGTTGCGGCCCGGTCAAACCAGCCAGATCGGATATCGCCTGCGGCCACTCAAACGCGGTCATTTCAGCGTCGATGTGTGCGAAGTCAACCTGCCAAGTCCGCTGGGTCTATGGTCAGGCAAACGCCTGTTGCAGGTTAGCGATAGCACCCGCGTTTACCCCGACTTTGCCCGGCTATACGGCGGTCAGTTGCTGGCGGTGGACAACTGGCTCAGCCAACTCGGCGTGCGCCAGAGACAACGTCGCGGCCAGGGTCTGGAGTTCCATCAACTGCGCGAATTCCGTGAAGGCGACAGCCTGCGCCAGATCGACTGGAAAGCCACGGCACGCCAGCGCACGCCGATTGCCCGTGAGTATCAGGACGAACGCGATCAGCAGATTATCTTCCTGCTCGACTGCGGCCGGCGCATGCGCAGCCAGGACGATGAACTGTCGCACTTCGATCACGCACTCAACGCCTGTCTGCTGCTCAGTTACATCGCCTTGCGCCAGGGTGATGCCGTTGGCTTGATGACTTTTGCCTGCGATCAACCTCGCTATCTCGCGCCGGTCAAAGGCACCGGCCAACTGAACGCGCTGCTCAACAGTGTCTACGACCTCGACAGCAGCCAGCGCCCCGCCGATTACCAGGCAGCCGCCAATCAGCTGTTGGCCCGGCAAAAGCGCCGGGCGCTGGTGGTACTGGTCAGCAACCTGCGCGATGAGGACGATGAAGAACTGCTCGGCGCCGTCAAACGCTTGAGCACGCAACACCGAGTACTGGTGGCGAGTTTGCGTGAGGAAACACTCGATACGCTGCGTAATACGCCGGTGCAAACATTGCCTGAGGCACTGGCCTACTGCGGGGCGGTGAGCTATCTGAATGAACGGGCAGAACTCCATGAGCGGTTGAGTGCTCACGGAGTTCCGGTGGTGGATGTTCGGCCTGCGGAGTTGGGGGCCGAACTGGTGACGCGGTATCTCAGTTGGAAACGAAGTGCCGCGCTTTAAACTGTCGATCAGCTCACGACCGTGACATACACGGCACCACTGTCCGAGGTGCCATCTGGGTTGTCGAGCTTGACGGCGAGGGAAACGTTATCCGTTATAGCCATCGGTCTCCAATGGCTCTGATATCGCCCCTTGTGATCGGTAGTGGTTTCGAAGAATGGTGCTCCATTATTTGAGACCTGGATCTTTCTGTCAGGCATCGGCTCTCGAGACTCCTTACCCACGATCAATGCAGTCATGGTTACATAGGTCTGCAAGGGAACCGGATTGGGCGAAGCGACAACGGAGGCCACTGCCGCTGGACGTTCAATGACGGTCAACCACAGCGTTTTCACATCCCAGCCAGCCAAACCGCCCTTTACCGACGCCCACAAAGCAGCCTCACCCGATGACCCGAAGGTAAAACTACACGTTGCCTTGCCATCGGCATCCGTCAGTGTTGCCGGTATCGATGTGTTGTCGTGCTCCCACATCACCTCGACATCTGCCATAGGCTCCCCGGTATTTGCCGAAACAACCCATGCCTGTGCGGTCATTTGCTGGCCGGGATAGCCGCCGGGCTCATCAATGACCAACGCGCTGATCTGCCGAGGCTCGCTCAGAAAATACGCCATCGAAACCGAATCCGAATACAGCTCATCCCCCACCGTTGCCGTCAGTGCAAACGCCCCGGGTGTGGTTGGTACAAAGGCTATTTTCGCCACGCCGTAAAAATTGGTGGTCGACGTCACGACACCCAGATCAGGACTGCGCCACGTCACCGTCACCCCCACCATCGGCTTGCCGCTGACCACCGAGATGACGGTGATCTGTTCAGACACAACCTCCCACCACAGCAGCGTCTTGTTGATCCGCTGGCGCTCGGCGATTTTCACCACCTGCGAGCCTTGACCCACCGAAAATGCGTTGACCGGTGACAGGCGCGCCAGCCGAGAGGACGAGAGGCCCAGGCCAAAGCTTCCGTCCTTGAGATCGCCTACCCTGAATTGGTAGGTCAATCCTGCTTCGCTGAAATACCTGGGTTCGCCAAGCCTGGGTTCTTCAAAGCGTATGCCCAGTTCCGTTGGCCCGGTGTCCATCATGCCCAGCGTCAGATACTTGCCAAACAAGGCACTGCCCTGCGGGGCTTTCACGTCAAGTCTGTGTTCCCCATTGCGCCGCGGGAAGAACGTCTGTGTTCCCAATGACTGTTCCACTTGCCCATCAAAATTGAGCGTCACCTCTTCCCACGGATCACTCGCCAGCGCATTGACCGTCATCGAACGGGATTCTTCGAAGCCGTCATACGGACTGATCACCCGGGCCTCGACCGTTTTGCCCCCTCCCGTGGCGGGCACAAAGGGGAAGCCACTCCAACCGTCAGCAGCGGTTTTGTGCTCTTGGTTTTTTTCATCCACGGTCCAGTTCACTGGTACCTGATCCACGGCAAGGTCTGTGAAATGAGACACCAGCTGCACCCACATCCACGCGGGATCCTGCCCGACAACCGGATCCACCGCTGACTCGTGCGACGCCTCGATCCTGAATTTGTTGTGACCCATCTTCATCTGGTTGGCATCGACTCGACCCAAAGGCGTCTGGAAAAGGAGGGAAAAATCAGCCGGTGCCGGAGCGCTTGAACAATCGAGTGTCCAGGTTGCGCCACCATCCTCCAGCCACTGCTCAGTTATCAAAGCAGGCTCGATCGTGATACCCAGCTTGTCCGGTGTGTCGCCACTCACCCACAACGGAGCGATATTCAACCCCACCAAAGGACTCAACGCGTGAGGCCTCAGGGTGTAGCGGTGCCTGGCCCCTAGACATGGGTAGAGTTGCTGCCCCCTCGTCGTGGTCATCTGATCCAGTACCACGGACAATTCATCCTGAAAATCACGCTTCATCAGGCGCCCGAAAAATTCTCGATCTTCAAGCCCTGCACAAGTCAATCTCATCTCAAACATGCTGCTGATGCTGCCCGTAAGATCAGACTCCAGTGTCCAGCTCAGGCCGCCCTCGGCGGGCAAAGTCTTGGGTGTTCCGATGTCACTCGCCACCAGGCCGATACCCGGCTCGCTACCCCGCCACTCGAGCGTAATGTTTTGGCCAATCAATGGGCTGCCGGGTAACGCCTCGACTTGCAAGGTGTGTGTCTCCCCTCGGTAACACACGACTCCCTTGATATGGGGGATGGATAGGTTATCCACCTTGATCTCCACCTTGTCTTTCCAGGAACTGGTCGCAATCGCTTTCACATCGAATTTGCGCTCAATGCCCACCGCACCTTCGTAGGCCTTGACGCTGGCGGTGACGACCTGCTCGCCGACCTGTCTTGGCACGAAAGACAGACTCGCCCAGCCACCGGTGCCGGTGCGGGTCGAAAACGGGCCATCGAGGGTGTCCCAGTCGACCCGAGCGTCGATGACACCCTCGCCGTCGCCGCTTGCTGTGACATGCACCACTTGCAGGCGCAACACCACAATTTCCCTATCCGCCACCACCGGATACTTGTTGGCCTCGCGCACGTCGGCAATCCGCACGATGTTGCGCGCCAGCGACATGATTTTTTCGGGAGCCGGCAATTTGAGCATTGAGCAAACCAGTGACAGTTTGAACCGGCCGTCCAGCCGATCCTCGCAGGTCAGCGTCCAGCCCATGTCGGGTGTTTCAACAAGCACCGGGGACCCGACGGGCGGTTCGACAACCACACCGAGTTGCTCATGCCCATCGCCGCTCCAGCGCAACGCCATCGTGGTGTTCAGCAAAGGACTGTCGGCGGGCAGGCGTACCTGCAATTCATGAGTCGAGCCCCGGTTCGGGTACCCGGGGGTGTCCCAGTCTGTCGGTGCTCCGCCAATGATTTCCTTCAGGTCGCTCCACGGATCCGTGGCCAGGACCTTCACCTCAAACGGCATGCTGACTTCGCCTTCGGTGTAGTAAGGACTGGCAACCGTTGCGGTGACAACAACATCACCCGCCGCCTCCGGCTGGTAATAGAACTCGGCCCAGCCTTGCTCATTGGTAACCGAAGCGGCTTTGACGCCTTGCCCTGCAACCGACCAGTTCACCGTTTGGTCTGCAATCGCCTGGCTGGTGTAATACGACACCACACGCACACCCAGCCATACGCCCTGGTCTTCATACTCAAGCACCGGATAATGACTGGCTTGCTGCTCATCACGAAATGCCAGACGGTGATGTCCCAGTGAAATCGGGATAGTGAAAGGTTCGGCGGAGTACCGGTTGCGCAAGGTCAACGCAAACTCATAGCGCTCCTCATCCCCCACCCACGGGCAATCGAGCAGCCATTCGGATTCCAGCGATTGATCGACACCCCAATCAGGTGTCGCGATGATTGCTTCCCGAGGGTTGCCGACGCTGCTCAACGAAGCCTCGGTGTTTTCCCAGGCATTTCCCGGCTCAGGCAAGAACGTCAACCGATGTGGAGTGCCAAGGATCGTCGTTCCCAGGCACAGGTGTAACGCAGCGCCTGGCGCCAGAGTCTGATCATCGAGGCGCATCTCTTGCAGCCTCAATGGTTCCAGATGCAATTGGAGGTCAATGCGGGTGATACAGACAGACGAACGGGTATCTAAAGGGTTGGCCGCGACACCACTGACCTGAACACTCAGCTCCTCCCCACTATCAAACGCCAACTCATCCAGTGACGCTCTATAGGCAATCGGCAGGAACTCCAACGGCTGCCCTGCCGCCAGCCGGGCTTGATCCTGTTCAAGGTTGCGTGAATCCCCTTTCCTGAGCTCGATGCTCAATAGCACGTCGTCGCCCTTAAGGATGCGCAACCAGCCGGAATCGCCTGACCAAGACACTCCGGGCCGCAGTTCGCAGAGGAACGACAATTCGTACCTGGCATTGGCGTCGGGTTTTTTAGGGATCGCAAAGGCCTGTGTGGCAAAGCTTCCAACCCCGACATCCATAAAATTGGTGAGCCAGCCCTCATACATTTCCGCTGCCAAACCTACTTGGCCTTTTCGAGTCCACTCGTTCAGCCGGTCATTGAAATCGCCATTACGCACCAGACTTTCATTCGCTTGGATGACTGGATCATTCATGACTGCGTGCCCCTTTGAACGGTTTGTCCAGCCTGGCGTTTTCAGCCTCGGTGACCAGATCCATGACTTTTTGGATGAAGGTCTGCTCACCAGCCTTGGCGGTGTAGCGGATGCGCACAATGATGTCGGTCAACGAGGCGAGCATTGCTGCCTGCGGCTGTTTTTCCGGCCACGGGCACTTCAGTTGCCAACTGGAGATCGCACCGGTGTTCTCAAACGGATTAAGCATCCCCTCATCGGGCTTCATGGCGCTCAGGCCGTTGTCGGCAACCCCGAGCGACAACGCTATTTGCTGAGCGCTGCGCAGATTGATCACCACATCCGATGGCGCGACCCCGATCGGATTGTGCAAGTACTGCACCGACTGCGTGGTCGATCGGGTCGCCGTCATACTGCTGATCTGGAGCAAGGTCGCGCGGACATCTTCGAAGGGTCCGGTCAGTACCGGCAGATCGACTTCCACCGAACTGATCTGCCGGCAGAAGTGGCCCGGATGATCACGATCAAACAGCAACTGGGTCAGCTTGAACTCCAGCACGCCAGTATCTTTCAATTGCTCCAAGGCATCCGCCCAGTCGGCAACCCCCACCTGGCGCTCAACTTCGTCACTGAACAAGTGCCGCAAGGAGACGGTTTTGACCAGTTCCAGCCGTCGCTCCTGACGTTGCAGGTGTTCACGTTCCAGACGCAGCAGATGCCCACGCAACTGCTCACCGGCGGTCAGGCCATGGCGGTGGTCGAGCCAGACCTGGGGCAAGGGGATCTGCGCATCGTAATCGCCGGTTTCGGCAGCCAGTGAAGCCTGGGCGCTGAGGCACAGGCTGATCACCGCATCGTAGGCCTGATAATGCAGCGCCTTGAGCTGACCGAGCATCCAGCCGAACAGCTCGGCGTTGCTGGCGCGTTTTTTCAGGTAGTTGTAAACCGTCAATGCCTGAGCGTTGCCCCTGAGGGTTTGCTCAAGGTTGGATCGGGCAGCGGTGACTGAATGGGTTTGCGCTACGATCTGCGCATCGATGGCCCGCACCTCCGCCAGAGCCTGGTCGCGTTGCAGGCCCCATTCGCCACGGCGGCGACGGTAACCTTCGGTAGTGGCCTGACTATCGGCGTCGATCTGCAATAGCGAAGAGGCAACCTCCAGGCCGAAAGCGACTGCATCGAATGCATTTTCGGGCTTGAAACCACCATTGGACATACCATAGATTTTTGGCAATGCCGCAATGACCCCGCCTGCGGTTTTGACGACTTTGGCCTGCAAGGTGAATGTTTTCGACTGTTTCAGGCTTGCCATGACCTGATACTCAATCGCCGAGACGTTGTCGTTGTAGCGCGCTGCGTAAGCATCGGCCCGTTCCTGCGCCACTGCCCGGCTATGCTGCAGCGCCGTCACGCTGGCCTCCAACTGAGCGATGGACTGTTCCTGCACCGTCTCGGCGTAGCTGCCCAACTCCACCAGATGGTTTTGCTGCAACTCTTCCTGCTCGGCGCGATCGCGTCTTTCAAGCAAATTCAGCACCTGACTGCCGTAATCCTGCAACGCCTGCACCGCGCGCAGCGCGACTTCGAACGTCACGCGCCAGCGGAACGCATTGACCACCAGCCGCCCGCCCATCGGTCTAGGCCCGGCCACGCCACCGGACGCCAGGTCACGCAACAATTGATTAGGATCAGTGGCGGGGCTGAACAGGGGGATATCCAGCGGTTTGCCATCAATGGTCTGGTTGTTGCGCAGGCCATACATCCGTCGATGGGGGGCTTCGAACAGGTCGAGCAACGACTGATTGATCGGAATTTCAAAAGGCCCGCACGCCAACAGGCCGAGCATGGGCGGGGTATCCGAGGCGAGCGGAAAATCCGCCAGGCTGAAATTCAGCGTCTGCTCAAAAGCTTCGAGCCTGGGCCGCGAAGCGCTCTGATTCAAGAGGCTTTCGACTGTATTGGTTTGCCAACGGGTTGCCGTGCTGGCGGAGGGCGCCTCGCCCATCAGAAACCCGGCCTGGACATAGCACAACTTGGCCGCCACCAGACTGTCACGGGTCAGTTGCCGGTAATACCAGTCACCCCAGGCCATCAGGTTTTTCACATAATCGGTGAACACCAGAATCTGGAAGTGCGCGGGGGCGGCGTAGCCAATGGCATCCGGGTCTGTGGGGTCTTGCGTTTCGCAACCCGGCTCGCCTTGAACGGTGTCCAAAGGGCGGCAGCGCCAATACCTCGGTTTCGGATTGGCAGTGGGTGGATCTGTGACAGGATCGGCAGGTGCCTGAGGATCGAACAGGTAATGCAGCCAGTTTTGTGCTTCACGGAAGCGCTCTTCATCGCGCAAGCGCGTGGCCATCAAATGCGGCAGATGAAAAAACAGTTCCCAGAAAAACAGGCCGTTGGCCCCGTTGAACGCACCGTTGGGTTCATCAAACACCACACCGGTGGGCGGTGGCTCCGGCAAGAACTGGGTTTCCCAGTCCAGGACGGCATCCACGGAAATATTCGAGCGCTGCACCAGTTCCGGCCCAAACAATGAATTGAGCCGGGTGAACTTCAATGCAAGTCCGGTCTGGTTGAAGGAAAGAAACTGCGCGGCATCAACGGTATTTTTGTGCAGGGTCGGCGGGGTGAAGTCCATGAGGTCGACAATCCTCAGGTCGAACAACACTTCTCCCCCCGCCCAATTGGGAAAACCTAATGAGAACGTGGTCGGGTTCGGCCATGATCCTTTGGCTCGACTGCTTATCCACGGCGCCGTGACCCAGCCGCCCGCCTCATCAACATCCTGGACTATCGGGCTTGGGTCCCCGCCTGCCTGGTTTATCCCCAACGTCATTTTTTGCAAGGCACTGTCACGTCCCGTGGGCCGGCAAAAACCCTGCACCATCAGTAGATCGCTTTCATCCACCCGCAGAGCCATGACCTGCACATCCAGATGCGGCGTCATGACGCCCGGTACCTGCACCCGTGGAACAACCGTCACCTGACTGCTCAGCGGGTGCTGAACCGTTTCGTTGCTGACGAATCGGTGTTGCAGCGCCAAATCCAGCCAGCCCCCGCCGTCGCCGCTGACGGGGCGCATCAGTACGTCATAAACGGCGAAAACCCTCAGATCATCAGGTTCAGACCCTGCCGGTACGAACTTGCCCGACATCAAAACACCCAGCTTGCCCTTGGGATCCAGATAGTCGGTGCGCACGCTCGCAATCAACCGCGTGTCCGGCAAAAGCGCACGGTCATACTCCGAACTGTGCAGGTTCAACGGTGCCGACCATTGGCCGTTCTGCGCCATGAACGCCAGATTGATTTCAAGTTTGTTCGGGGTGTATTCGCCCGCTACTTTGCTGGCGACCTTGTCACGCCATTCGGCCCAGACCAGACACAACCGGCCATTCCACACCACCGGGCGAATATCCAGCACGCGGTTGCCGGACGGAATCTCCACGGCTTGCCACTCACTCCAGGCGGCCGGATTGACTGCAACGGTGGAGGCGCCTAGTTCAATTTCGGCCTTGCGCCAGAAATACTGGAACGGCTGCACACGTTGACGCCCGACAAAGTAATAATCGGCGCGGGCAGGCGTTGTGCCCTCCATGTAGCAACTGATCACGTCCAGATCGCAGGTCTTTTCGAAGTCCTGCAAATAGTCCTGCAGGGCAGCCTGAACGGAATCGTTGTTCAAACGCGCCTGGTTGAGGTTGTTTTCCAGGTTTTTGAACAGACTGGTCTTGCGCAGACGCACAAAGGGATTGATGAAGTTTTCCGGGTAGCACGAAATCATCTGCACCGCCGCCCAGTCTGGGTAGTTGTTGCAAAGCTCCCACTCCTCCAGATGCCGCTTGTCGAACCGCTGTGTTTCAAAGCCTGGCTCAAGCTTGCGATACACCGCATGAATGTACTGCTGCGCACAACTTGTTGCTTCGGCCACCCAGGAGCTCTGCACCTGATAGGTGTCCAGCGGATCCATGCGCAGCAGTTCGAACAAATCGGTCGGCGTTTTCACAAAAGGGTATTTCGCATTGCCAACCTGGCCGATGCAGTATTCGAGCAGCGCCGAACGGCGCTTTTCCAGCAGCCCGCCAATATTACTCAGTGCCATGATTCAGCTCCTTGGGGTAGAACCCGGGGACAAACGTTCGCCAAGCAACATCGCTTACCCCGGTGTCGAACCACTCGCAAAGGTGATGGAGTCGACGAATGTTCTTTCGGCATCTCCACCTTGAGTGCGAACCGAGAAGATGAAGGTGCCGCCCGTCGAACTGGAAACAAAAGCCCGTGTGAGCCCCTGCTGGTCGGTGAACCCCTGCGATGGCCGTATCGTCGCCAGTGCATTTTTTTCGGGGCCGACGCTCTCTGCAAACCATTCAACCAGCGAGTTTTTTCCACGGTTTGCGTACCTGTCCTCAAGCAGGGCATAGAGTTCGACTTCCTGGCCTTGCGGCACATCCCCCAAGGGGGTTGGCGACAGTTCCGCAAGCGGAAAAGACAGTGATTGGACTTCGAACCCGATCTCCAAAGGAGGGGCGTACTCCGGGTCAAACAAGTCCAGCCAGAAGATTGGCGTATCGGTGCCCATGACCTTGCCTGGGATGAACTCGGCCAACAGCGTTCCGTCTATCTGGGTCGCGCCTGTTTCCATGCGGCCCAAGGTGGCCTGCCAGTAAACGTTGACACCACTGAGCGCAGCCCCTTTGGCATCGCACAGGGTCACCTTATAAGTGATGTGTTCGCCAGGCTTGTTGGCCACCACGTTGTTGTCACCCTGCACTTCGCACGTGGTCGTGACCAACGCCTTGAGGTCGCCCGGCACATGCACCGTTGGCGCGCGCGTATGAGACTCGCCCAACAGGGCAAGTTCGGCAGCGTTTTCATAAGCTTGTTTGTCGACGGTCTCGGGCAAGCTGCCGATCAGGAAAATCGTCAACGCATCCATTCCGGTTTCCGCGGACAGCACCCGGATCCGCATCAACAGATCAAGTTGACTGAGGTTTTTCAGCACCTTGAGGTCCGTGGGATCAATGCGACTGACGCACTCACGTACTTCCTGCACGCTCCAGCCAAAAAAGTCGGCCAGTTTGATGGCGGCAGCCTGTTGGGCAAGCTTCATCGCATCCCCCGTGACGGTGGGCAGTGCATTCACCTGGCGCAGGTAGTCCAAGAGTTTCTGCGCCGGCTGTTCGCTCAAGCCGAAGGCCCGGGTAAGCGTCGTCAGGTAATACAGCGTGCGCAGCGACAACTCATGCTTGTTGGTCTGAGCAAGCCAATCCCTGTAGCCGTAATCCAGATAATCGAGCAACAGCGCGGCACTCAGTCCCAGCGTCGTCACTACCTCGCTGCGACGTCGTACCTCCGCCAACAGATCGAGCATCGGGTTGGCAATGCGGATGCGCGTTCGTTCGGGTTGCTCCGAACTCGCGTCGGTTAGCTCAAGCACTTGTTGCAGTAACTGATGAACCGTGGCATTTGCCCAGTTAAGGATCGGTATTGCCTGTTCCACACCCACGCCGGCATACACGGCCAGCGTCTCTTTCACCAGCGACGTCTGAGCATCCCGGACCTGCAACAGCACTCGGGTCATGATGTCGATGATGTTCTGGCGCAACAGTGGTTCGATCACGCCCAAGGCACTGTCGACCGCCCACTCGATTTTTGCGTGGACAAAGACCAGGTACTGCTCGGCAGTTCCGACATATGGCAATACCAGACCATAGGCATCGACAATCGGACTCAGGTTATTGGCATGTATTGCGAGGAATTCCAGCCAGTTGGCGGCCCCGGCAGGCGGCACACCCGCCATCAGAAAAGCGCTATTGGACAACAGTGCCGTCGGCAGCAAATTGCGCAGCTGCTCGAAAAACTGCAGATCCTGCTCAGTCGGTTCCAGCGCCGGTTGCGCAGCGACGGCGTGTTGCAACACCCACAGCACCGGCAGATTGCTTTGCGCGCACCATTGAACGCAGCTTTGCATGGCTTCGATCAGTTCCAGCACATCCGGTGAACCAGCCGGCACGGTGTGGATATAAGGAACACCCGCCACGCCTTTGACCCACGAATCCCCACCCATCAACGACAGCATCAGCACACCTTCGACGGGAGTAATGTTCAACAGTCGGGGCAGTCTCACCAGGCGGTAAAAGGCGCTGATAATCGCCGGACTGCGCGTCAGTTTTTCCGTCAGGCCGTGCGCGTTGGCCACCGTCATTGCCAGGTAGTAATAAGTCTGCAGGTCGATCGCCAGACCGCTGCACAACTGGCTGATCGTCAAATCAACCTCGCCCGGCACCGGCGCCAGTGCAAACTCACCGTTGTCGAGTCTCAAGGGTTCGCGATAGCCCACCTGATTATTGAAAATCCGGTCGAACTGCGAGAGCGCGTCGCCACGGCCATAAACCGCCAGTTCGCCCATAAACACAGCAAAGTCGGCGGCTGTGCATTCGTAGCGCTCGCGCAAGGTCTGAAACAGGCCAAGTGCATGCACGACGCCGCTCGACATGTTCATTTGTTGCAAATCGATTTTCGGTCCACTGCCGCGCGGCACCGCCCTGATGGCTGCCACCAACACTGCATCCAGCTCGTCAAAAGGCAATCCGACCCAATTGGCCAGACGCACCATCTGATTCATCCGGTCATAGCGGTTGAAGCCAGTTTCGTCGTCGGGATTTGCTGTCAGGCGAGGGAGTAACAATGACTCGTCGTCGATCCGCACCGGCGGAAAGGTGTTGTTGTTGATGTAGACCGATCCTGAACGCTCGCTTTGCGGTATCTCGGGCGCCTCATCCGGGTAGGTCACATTGGCTGAACGTACCGGTGCAAAATCGCGAATCGACAGCAAGGCTTCGATCTGCGTACTGGTCAACTTTGTCCGCTGGCCTAAAAACGCAAACTGATTAAGGTTTTGATACTTATCGAGATTATCAGTACCGAAATTGTGCGCGTAGAAAGCCTCGGCCTCATCGAGCCCCGCACGCGGCTCTGTCAATATTTGCCGCTGATAAGGGCCTAGCCGCGACGCATGAGCAAAACCGGGACCGGTATTGGGGCCACGGGCACTGGCTTGCAGAAAATACGGGTACGCTAGATCAACCCTGTGCTCGAAATCGCCCACCGACAGGCCATGAGACTGGGCAATGCCATCAAGCGTGACCCAATGCTGGTAGTACGGCAGGCCATTGGGGTAGCGGGCTTCGATCAACGCGTCTTCAATCGACGCACTGTTCTCGCTTTCCGTGTTCGCAACAATGAAAGCTTCCAGCACCGAGACAATGATGTCGACCGAAGATATCGACTGATAAACCGCATTGAAGTCGACAGACAACGGCAGCAAATCAGTACGGCGGTTATGCAGTCGAAATTCCGCCGGCGGATTGTCTACAGACTCGATACGGTCTCGAATCCAGCGCAACAGTTCAATCAGATAAGCCACTGGCGACAACAGTGACTCCAGTGCATTCGGCGGACACAGTGCGGCAAAACGTGTACCGATCAGATATTCATAACTGGGGCCGTCAACCATTGATAACAAACCGCTTGAACTACGTGTTGCAGTGGTCTTTTCGCCGGTCAGGGTTTGCTCGATAAACTGGCGACGCAAAAACGTGGCCATGCTGTTGGCCGAGCGCAGAAACCGCCGCGCGTCATCGGGGGTTACCCGCTGTTCCCTGACCAAGCCTTGAACGCCCTTCTCCACCAAAGGAAAAATCGATCCGCCCTTCTCGAGGTAGGCTTTCAGGTTTCCCAGCCCGATGTTTTGTACTTGTTGCTCCTCAGCAAACAACTGATCGAACAGTTGCAGGACTGGGCGGCGCGAATCGACCATGATCAGGTTCCTTGAGGCGACAACTGGCCCGAACAGCCTGCCGCTTCCGGCAGACTGCGTATTGAGTGAGTACGATTTGGCGCTTTGAAAAGATCAACGTCTACTGTCAGATCTGACAGGTCTATTGACCGTTCGTCGGATGGTCTGGCTCAGGTCGGTTTTGAGTTTTTGATCTCAAAGCGCGCGCTCAACGCCCAGTCCGAAGCCTCTACCCCGGTAGGATCGTCGACAAGCGTTTGCCCGACGCGGCACCAGTTGCCTCCGGGTGGCAGTGGCACTTCGGATTCGCCGCGCCATGCGTCGCCGGACACAGCCAGTGGCGGCGACCATTTCACGTCCGGGTTGAACCAGCTCACCACATGCACGCTGCCCGCGCGCCCCTTGCCGGCGAGCGTCACCGGATCACTGAGCCAGCGCCCGGCTGCCGGCTCGTCGATGACGGGTCGATAAGTGCTCTGTTCGAGCGTTCGCTGCGCGGGATCCGACTCGAAGTTGTTGTACATTGCCGTCGCTTGCAAAACGTGAAAGCCGCTCCTCACACCCGAGGTCACCTTCACCGACCAGGTGCGATCCTCCAGCACGACGGTGCTTTGCGTGCCAAGGTTCAACTGCACAGTGACGGTATCGCCCGGCACACCGAAGCCGGACACCACGACCTGCTGGCCGACCTGGTCATTTTCAACTGGGGACTCTACAAACGGCGCCGCCGGCACGAGGTCAAATTGCAGCAGTGGCGTGTCTTCTGATTCCTGCAATTTGCCGGTTTCATCCATGAACGTTTGCCGCGCCCAGATGGTTTTATGTCCTACCGGCAACGTCACTTCAGCTTCCCAATGGCCCTCCCGGTTCACCGGAACATCCGTGAGCAGAGGCTCGGTGAGGCCTTCGAGAAAAATCTCGACATACCCGTTCGCCATGCCGCGCCCCTCCAGCTTCGCCATGCGGGGCAGCTTGCCGTTTTGCGTCGGCTGGAGAAATTCCGGGGGCAGCAACACCACTTCAAAAGTGCGCGCGTCACTGCGAGCCGAAGGCCTGCCCAGCAGGGTCTGCTGCGCATCGAAGGTGTAGAGCCTGAACTCCAGAGCGCTGAGGTCAATCGACCAGTCACCGTCCTTATCCAGTACCTTGGGACTGCCGAGCGGGCGGTCGAAACGCACGTCACGCAACTGCATCGTGGCGCCCTCCATACCGTTTTTACCCTGGATCGTGACAACGCGACCGACTTTCGCCCCGTCCTCGGGCTGGGTAATCAGCGGTTGGAGCATGAGTATTTTGACAGTGAAGGTCTTTGACACCGGCGGCGAGGTTTGCTCGGCGGCGAATTGGGTGACGGTGACGGTATGTGACACATCCGGCGCAAATTCCTTGTCCCGCCGGAACTGCCAGGTACCACCACTGACAATCCCGTCATGCTCGACCTGGTCTTCGTCGCTGTACCGAATTTTGACCGCGGCACCTGGCCAGCAAGTACCGCTGAGCTTTGGGGAAAGACCATCTTCCACCGGGTCGTTCAGGCCGGGGGCCAAGGGCGGGATGGTCACATCCAGATAGACCCACTCTGTTTCCTGCCCGTCTCCCGCCTGTTTGATACGAACTCGTCGATTGTACGTTGGCCCCCAGATTTCAGAGGCCTTGCTCGACCATTTGCCACTGACCGTCAGCGGCACATGAGGCGCCACCGCCTCGTCCTTGTCGATTTTCCACAGCCACACGGTCGCACGAGCATTGCCCTTGCCGCTGAAGGTCGGTTGATATTCCGGGGTGAAGGCCAACTCACTCACATCAGGCAATCTATTTTCGACCGTAAACTCAAACGGTAACGACTCGATCCAGCCACTGGCACCGTCGCCGACCTTTTGTATGATGTGCGCAGTGTAAATGCCGTACGGCCAGCCTGTAGCCGTGGTTGTCCAATTGCCTCCGTTCGCCACAACGGGCGCTGGTGGCGTGACAGTCGAACCGGGAACGGTGATCACGACCGTTGCTCCAAGGTGTGCGCTACCCGAAAATTTTATTGATGTGTCGGTGAGCTCGACGGTGACACCGGTAAATTTTGCAGGCCGAACCTTGAATCCTCGCGGGAGACTGCGCCTGGAATGTTCCGCCAAGCCGCTGACAAACTGTTCTGCCACCAGACTCAGGGGGCCCGGCGGCATGTTGCTGACAGTCACGCGCCATGACTCCGTGCCCTCTGGAACCGGACCGGTGGCAATCGGATTGTGCTCACCCGTATCGCGCAGAATCTCGACAGTAGCCCCAGGCATGCCCTTTGAACCTTCAATCGTAAAGGTTGAGTCCACCAATGAACCCGAACCTGGGGAAGAAATGACGGGCGCATGAATGACATTAAGCACTACCACACTGGACCAAGCCGCCAGGTTTTCTAACATCCCCCTGACATGCATCTGAATCCTGCCTTCAGGCAGATCGTTTGACGTTATGGTCCATTTGCCATTGAGAACTGGAGCGCTGCCGTAGTGCTCAATTGCGCCGTTATATCGGTAAAGGTCGACGGTTGAACCGCTCAAACCATCGCCCCAAAACGTTGTTTTTTTACCCACAAGAAGTTCATTTGCAGGACCAAGAAGCAACGGGGCCAAAACCCGCACCGTTATGATGTCTGACGCCCGACTGTTGACGCTGTCAGACCAAAAAACAAACAAACTCAAGCTTGGCGATTGTCGTGGGGTCGCGACCATGATCGAAAAATTGCCGTTTCCATCGGCATTTCCCTCACCAATAACCTCATGAGTCGAGCTGTGTTCGCTCACCACCTTCGCATAGGGCGGACAACCGGTCCCCGTCAGCAGGAATGAATTCCCCACCAACTGATTGTTATGTTTCGAAGAGATGAGCGGCGCCGTAATGTTATAAACCGTCCACACCTTACTGCGCATATGAGACTCCGGCCTTGACTCCCATTGCAGTACCTGAAATTCACTTTTTCCTGGTTTCAGCCCATTTATAAGCGGCAACGAAAAACTCCCGTCACCGTCCATTTGCTTTTCGTAACTCAAATAGTCCTCTTTTCCAGGCGTGACAATTCGCACATGGCGCCTGGCGTGCCCGCCCCCAGTGACCGTCACCAGGGCTCCAACTTTTCCACCGTCGAAAGGGGTCAGAATGTAGGGCGGAGAATCAAGGGTTTGCGCATCACCTGATGGACCCGTTGTACCCTCTTCTTCAAAGGTCGCCATGATCAGTTCCTTCTTGTTACTGGGGCGGGATGGCTTGCAGGAAACCTTTTAATACGCCTCCGCCCTTGCCTTTCGCACCTGTAAAATCTGACAGTACCGACGGACGGTAACTTTTCCCGCACTGCCGTTCAGTGACGTCCTACAGCCGCCAACATCCGGCTACGCCGGGTTGCGCCATTGCCTACACATCACTCAGAATCCGCCGGCTTGTGCGCTTGGCTGATGCCCCGTAACTTGATCCGTGCCGCTGCCAATCAGTGGTCGGGTTTAGTCGCCCGGGGTGTGTCATCAATGTGTATAAGCGTCATCCAGTCGGGTATTCCCTATCCCTGCACTCGATGGTGGCTGTACGTAGGGCGCTTCGGCGCGCCGGTTTTTGGTGATACCCCCCGGTCGACTAACCTGCGTCCAGCCGCCACCCTCCGTTTAGTCGCGAAGTGGTGAAGGCCCCAACTTAGGGTTATCACTATGTTCAAAGACACGCCGAATCCCCCCGAAACCGACTCGGTTTCCCCCTACAAATCCGCCGAATCAAAAAAACTCCACGAGGCCGCCGAAAAAGCCCTCGATCACTACCTCAAACCGAAACCTGACCCGCGCAATTCCGTTGATCGCGGCATGCAGATGTTCAGGGTCGCCCCCGACCTCAACCCCGAAGCCGTGGCCATTCAGACGTACGAGACGTTTTCGTCGGTGAGCATTCTGCTGCTGGATCTGGCGGACAGCCTGGACGACAAGCCGCGGCATCTGGCGATGGCGATTTATCAATTGAGCGAAATGGGGTTGTTGCTGGCGGAGCAGGCGCTGGATAACGAACGGGCGATTGCCGTTACCTGACCGTTAACCATGCGGCGCCTGAACTGACGCCATCGCGGGCAAGCCCGCTCCCACAGGTTCAGCGAGCGGACACAACATCAGTGAACGACGCAAACCCTTTGGAAGCTGGCTTGCCAGCGATTGCAATGGTGAAGGCGCCGCAGAACTCAGGCCGAAGCCGGCAACGGCTGAAAACTGAAGTATTGCCGTAGCGCCTCGACCAGTTGTCCGTATTCCACCGGCGGTCGTTGCAGGCTGAAGCCGGCGTCGTAGTGCAGCGGGGTCGCGTCTTCGTGGCACCAAAGGCAGCAGGCAGCCAGATCGATCACCTGCTGGCAGCCATCGCCGCAGGGGATCTTCAGACGCAAATGGAAATCCGCACCGATCATCATCGGCAACTGGCTGATGAGCATCAGCCCGTCTTCGGACACATTGCCGAGAAAGCCGATGGGTTTGTCGGTGACGCTGTTGAACACTCTGAGGAAGTACGGCAGCTGATGCCGTTCAATCCGGCGGTCGGTAAACATGCGCAGTTCGCCATGCAAGGCTCCATCACAGAGCCGCACCTTTGCTTCGGAACGCACCTGTATGGCAGGCACGCTCTCCCCGCTTCCGGTGTGACGGTCGCTAAATCGCCGTCACCTGACAACTGGCCAGTCGCAGGTGTTGCACGGTATTAGAGACACGGCTCTAAACCCGATTCATTCGACTATAGCTCAGCTTGTACAACCGGCCAGCTTTTGTATGATAACCACCATCAAAAACGGGTCGGACGCACCACGGCTGCGGCACTGCGGGTCGGGTAATGGCCCAGGCTCTGCAAGGTTTCCAGGCGCGCGCGGGCGCGGTAGGCGTATTCGCTGTTGGGGTACGAGGCGATGATGAACTGGTAGGTCTGCGCGGCATCGACAAACAGCTTCTGCCGTTCCAGGCACTGGCCGCGCATCATCGACACTTCCGGCCACACATACGGGCGGGCACGGCTGGCGCGTTCGACCTTGGACAGTTCGAGCATCACCTGCTCGCAATTGCCGCGATCATAGGCGCTGTAGGCGTTGTTCAAATGATGGTTCATCGACCAACGGGTGCAGCCCGTGACGGCGAGGACGCTGAGGGCAAGGGCGGCAATGGGCAACAATCGCATGGGGGTTCTCCTGTCTTGTGCTCTGTATCGACCCCTGGTCGGAAATCTTCAGGCGCGTTTGTCCCAAAGTTACCGCGTTCAATAAAGAAAATAGAAAGTAGTGCAAACGAACAATGACTACACCCCTCGAGCATAGTAGCCTTCGCTAGCGCTTGAACTCAGGAGTCTTTGCATGTCCGTCCGTCGTACCAAAATCGTCGCTACCCTTGGCCCGGCCAGTAACTCGCCGGAAGTTCTCGAACAGCTGATTCTGGCTGGTCTGGACGTTGCCCGTCTGAACTTCTCCCACGGCACCCCCGACGAGCACAAGGCTCGCGCGAAACTGGTGCGTGACCTCGCTGCCAAGCACGGCCGCTTCGTCGCCCTGCTCGGTGACCTGCAAGGCCCGAAAATCCGTATCGCCAAATTCGCCAACAAAAAGATCGAGCTGAAAATCGGTGACCAGTTCACCTTCTCCACCAGCTATCCGTTGACCGAAGGCAACCAGCAAGTGGTCGGCATCGACTACCCGGATCTGGTGAAAGACTGCGGCGTGGGCGACGAGCTGCTGCTCGACGACGGTCGCGTCGTGATGCGCGTTGATACCGCCACTGCCACTGAACTGCATTGCACTGTGACCATCGGCGGCCCGCTGTCCGACCACAAAGGCATCAACCGTCGCGGTGGCGGCCTGACCGCGCCGGCCCTGACTGAAAAAGACAAGGCCGACATCAAGCTCGCCGCCGAAATGGAAGTCGACTACCTCGCGGTGTCCTTCCCGCGTGACGCCGCCGACATGGACTACGCCCGTCAACTGCGCGACGAAGCCGGCGGTACTGCCTGGCTGGTGGCGAAGAGCGCACGCGCCGAAGCCGTGGCCGACGACGAAACCCTCGACGGCCTGATCAAGGCGTCCGACGCAGTGATGGTTGCCCGTGGTGACCTCGGTGTGGAAATCGGCGACGCCGAACTGGTGGGCATTCAGAAGAAAATCATTCTGCACGCACGCCGCCACAACAAGGCTGTGATCGTTGCGACCCAGATGATGGAGTCGATGATCCAGAACCCGATGCCGACCCGCGCCGAAGTGTCCGACGTGGCCAACGCCGTGCTCGACTACACCGACGCCGTGATGCTCTCGGCCGAATCCGCCGCAGGCCTGTACCCGCTGGAAGCCGTGCAAGCGATGGCGCGCATCTGCGTCGGCGCTGAAAAGCATCCGACCGGTAAAACCTCCAGCCACCGCATCGGCAAAGTGTTCGAAAGCTGCGACCAGAGCATCGCGCTGGCAGCCATGTACACCGCCAACCACTTCCCGGGTGTCAAAGCGATCATCGCCCTGACTGAAAGTGGCTACACCCCGCTGATCATGTCGCGCATCCGTTCTTCGGTGCCGATCTACGCGTTCTCTCCGCACCGTGAAACTCAGGCCCGTGCGGCCATGTTCCGTGGCGTGTACACCGTGCCGTTCGACCCGGCATCGCTACCGCCGCACGAAGTGAGCCAGAAGGCGATCGACGAACTGGTCAAGCGCGGCGTTGTGGAAAAAGGCGACTGGGTCATCCTGACCAAGGGCGACAGCTACCACACCACCGGCGGCACCAACGGCATGAAGATCCTGCACGTGGGCGACCCGCAGGTCTGAGTGACCGGTTGCTGAAAAGCGAAAGCCCCGCCATGTGAATGGCGGGGCTTTTTGCATTCTGATCCAACAGGTGCGGCGCCTGTTCGGCCCTCATCGCTGCCAAGGCCGCGAAGATTCAGTGCCGTTTGATAAACCCGGTCAATGCCGCCAGCGCTTCGGGCGATCGCAGCCTTTGGGTGAACAACGCGCCCTCCGCTTCGATCACTTTGCGGATCAGCTCGCGATCCGGCGCTTTCATCAGTTGCTTGCTGATACGCACGGCTGCGGGCGGCAACTCATCGAAGCGCAGGGCCATTTCCCGCGCCTTGGCCAGTGCCGCTTCGCCGCTGCCCAACGCTTCGCTGGCAATGCCCCACTCGGCGGCTTGTTCACCGCTGAAGCCTTCACCGAGCAACAGCAACTCAGAAGCTTTGGCCTGGCCGAGCAAGCGCGGCAGGATCAGGCTGGAGCCGAACTCCGGGCACAAACCAAGGTTGACGAACGGCATGCGCAGGCGCGCATCACGGCTGACGTAGACCAGATCACAGTGCAGCAACAGCGTGGTGCCAATCCCCACCGCCGCCCCGGCCACGGCAGCGATCACTGGTTTGCGGAACTCAAGCAGGTTGAGCATGAAGTGGAACACCGGGCTGTCGAGATCGCTCGGCGGTTGCTGGATGAAGTCGGCGATGTCGTTGCCGGCGGTGAAGCAATCGGCGCTGCCGGTGATCAGCACGGCGTTGATTTCAGGATCGCTTTCAGCCTTCTTCAGCGCCTCGGCGAGACGACTGTACATCGCCCGGGTCAGGGCATTTTTCTTGTCAGGGCGGTTGAGGCGCAGGGTCAGTAAACCGCGTTCGCGTTCCAGCAGGATGGCTTCGGGCATGGCGTGTCTCGCGTCTGATGGATCAGCGCTCAACCACGGCTGAGGAAGACGTCGGCCAGCAGTTGATTGCGCGGCAGTCCAGCGAGGTACAGCCGCCGGGCAAAGGCGTCTACGCTGGTCGGTGAGCCGCAGACTAAGGCCAGGGTTTGCCGGGAAACAAGGCGCAGTTGCGCCAAAGCGGCGGGCGACTCGGCCGCCGTCCAGAGTTCGACGGTCAGGTTATCCCGCTGCGCGGCCAGTGCCGCAAGGGGTTTGGCCAGATAGTGCTCGCTGGCGTCATGGGCCAGGTGAATGACGCGGATTGCGCCTTGGTGATCCTGGCGCAAGGCTTCACGCAGCACACCGAACAAAGGGCCCAGACCTGTACCGGCGGCCAGCAGCCACAGCGGTCTTGCATGCCAGTCGGGGTCGTAATGCAATGCGCCGCCGCGCAGTTCGCCGAGGCGGATCGGGTCACCGATCTGCAAGCGCCGCGCCGCATCGCTGAATTCGCCGGGCTGGCGGCAGTCGAGGTGAAACTCAAGAAAGCGGTCTTCTTCCGGCAGGCTGGCCAGCGAATACGGCCGCGCGATGTGATCGATCCACAGCACCAGATGTTGGCCGGCGCTGTAGCGCAAGGGCCGTTGCGGGGTCAGGCGCAGACGCAGGACGTTGTCACCGAGCCAGTCCAGCGCTTCGACGACGGCCGGGCGACCGTCCTTGATCGGGTCAAAGGTGTGCACCTGCAAATCTTCGATCACCTGACACTGGCAGGCCAGCCGCCAACCCTGCTCACGCTGTTCGGCGCTCAAGGCATCCGGGCGGTTATCTGCCGGCAGGCCTTGTACGCACTGCACCAGGCAGGCATGGCAACTGCCGGCGCGACAACTGTAGGGCACAGCCACGCCGTTCTGGTTGAGTGCATCGAGCAGATTGCTGCCCGCCGCCACCGACCAGTGCCGTTCACCGACGCGAAGTTCAGGCATCGACGTTCTCCCACGCGGCCGCACAGCGGTTGCGCCCGTCACGCTTGGCTCGATAGAGCGCCTGATCGGCGCGCTGCAAGGCGTCGTCCAGATCATCGTCCAGCGCCAATAAGGTCATGCCGGCCGAGAGGCTGAGATCTCGCACGTTCAGACCGATCAGTTCGACGTCGGTAAAGGCGATGCGCAGCCGTTCACAACAAGCCGTAAGGCGTTCGGCGTCGCAGTCGGGCAGCAATACCACGAATTCCTCACCACCATAACGCGCCAGCACATCGCCGTCGCGCAGGCATGCTTGAGCAACGCCGGCAAAGGCTTGCAACACCTGATCGCCAGCGGCATGGCCGTGCAGATCATTGATGCGCTTGAAATGGTCGAGGTCGATCAGCGCCAGCCCGTGTACCACGTCATCGTCCATCGCATTCAGTTCACGCGAGGCCAGGCGCAGAAAATGCCGGCGATTGAACAGGCCGGTCAGTTCGTCGGTGGCGACCAGGTCTTCAAGCTGGCGCATCATCCCGCGCAGGGTGTCCTGATGCGCCTGCAAGGCAAAGCGACGCTGGCGCATGCGTTGGCGCGAGACCTGGACGAAACGTGCGTAAATCACCAGCCACGCCAGCACCATCGCCAAGACGCACACTTGCAAGGCTGCGAGCGCCGGTTCCGGCAAGCGCATGTGATAGCCGTCCCACAGGGTAATTGCGCAGAAACTGAAGAACACCAGCAGCGCACAGCGAATAAACGCCCGCCGACTCAGATGAAACAGACCGAATAACAGGATCAGCACGTAGAACACCAGAAACGCGCTGCGTGCTTCATCCAGATGGGCGATCAGCCAGGTCTGCCAGCCGAGCCCGAGCAGCACTTGCGCTTCGGTCAGGCTGGGATCGGCAAAACGCAGGTTCCGGCCAGACCAGAACAGGCCGAACAGGATGGCCTGAGTGATCACCACCAGCGCGCTGCCGATGGTCACTGCGCTCAAGGATTGGTCGTAATGCCCGGTGAAAAACGCCAGCCACAACAGCACCAAAGCCAATCCATAGGTGGCTGCAGCGAGGGCAAAGCGTTTGAGCAAAAGACGTTGAATGGCGTTATGGGTCAATCGTTGACTCACCGTGCGATTGGAGGCTGACCGAGTGTCCTACTCTACAGACCGGCTGCCACTTTAGTGGCGTAGTCGATAAATGACCACCGATTTTCGGGCTCGAAATTTGACGTCAAAAGTGTGGCCTCAAAAGCCCCTCACCCTAGCCCTCTCCCGGTGGGAGAGGGGACTGACCGCGTTTCACTCACAAGCTACACCGACCTGAAATACCGAGCCGAATCGAGGTTTTGAAAACCACACAAATCGGCTCCCCTTCCCCCCAAGTTGTCTGAGCCCGACTCAGATTTTGAACAGCATGAGGATCGGCTCCCTCTCCCAAGGGAGAGGGCTGGGCTGAGCGGGTGATGTAGAAGTAAAACCCGATGTCCGATATTCGCCCAACCATGCGACCAACGAATGACTACCTGCGCGTGTACGCCCCTTTGATGCGCGTTATACTGCCGCGCCTTTTTAGCGTCGCGCCAGCAGCCCCGGCGTGCCTTGAAAGGTGCTTGCGACCGACCGATACACCCAAGCCGCAGGCACCTTATTGAATGTTCCCGTCTTTTAGAGGAGCGCGACTCATGACCGTGATCAAGCAAGACGACCTGATTCAGAGCGTTGCCGACGCCCTACAGTTCATTTCCTATTACCACCCCGTGGATTTCATCCAGGCGATGCACGAAGCCTACCTGCGCGAAGAATCGCCAGCGGCCCGTGACTCGATGGCGCAGATCCTGATCAACTCGCGCATGTGCGCCACCGGCCACCGGCCGATCTGCCAGGACACCGGTATCGTTACCGTGTTTGTCCGCGTAGGTATGGACGTGCGTTGGGATGGCGCCACCATGGGCCTGGACGACATGATCAACGAAGGCGTGCGTCGCGCCTACAACCTGCCGGAAAACGTCCTGCGTGCTTCGATCCTCGCCGACCCGGCGGGCGCTCGTAAAAACACCAAGGACAACACTCCGGCGGTCATCCACTACTCCAGCGTCCCGGGCACCACCGTGGAAGTGGCCGTGGCG
>NZ_JBIUWI010000030.1:0-31154 GCF_044743385.1 Pseudomonas sp. NPDC087639
TCCGCTTTCGACCGAGAAGATCGAACCGTTAAAAGAGCCAAACATCACCGCTCTTTCAACTCCTTCCAGGCTTCGATGAACTGAAGCAACCCGCTGCCGAAAACCGTGTAACTCATTGAATCTCAAGGAGTTTTCCGTTTCGACTGCGCCGGAAGTGGGGCGAATTATAGACTTCCAGAATCTGCCGTCAACACCTATTTTCATAATTCTGTCATATCGGTCAAAAAAGCCCGAAAACACGAAGGCCGACCCTGAGGTCGGCCTTCTCATCCCCTCTACTTACAAGCTAGGGAAGGCGAATTGCGATGCTTCATGGCTTGCACGCTGCGGCCAGCGCTGGGTGATGGCCTTGCGACGGGTATAAAAGCGCACGCCATCCGGACCATAAGCGTGAAGGTCGCCGAACAGCGAACGCTTCCAGCCGCCGAAGCTGTGATAAGCCACCGGTACCGGCAGAGGCACGTTGACGCCAACCATGCCGACTTCGATCTCGTCGCAGAACAGACGCGCCGCTTCACCGTCACGGGTGAAGATGCAGGTGCCATTACCGTATTCGTGATCGTTGATCAGTTGCATCGCCTCTTCCAGGCTGTTGACGCGAACGACGCACAGTACCGGGCCGAAGATCTCTTCTTTATAGATGCGCATCTCAGGGGTGACGTTGTCGAACAGGCAGCCACCGAGGAAGAAGCCTTCTTCATGACCGGCGACGCTCAGACCACGACCGTCAACCACCAGGGTCGCGCCCGCCGCCACGCCGTCATCGACATAACCGCTGACCTTGTCACGCGCCTGACCGGTGACCAGCGGCCCCATATCCAGACCACACGAAGTACCGGCACCGATTTTCAGCGCCTTGATCTGCGGCACCAGTTTGGCCACCAACGCATCCGCCACCTGGTCACCGACGCACACCGCCACCGAGATCGCCATGCAACGCTCGCCGCAGGAACCGTAAGCCGCGCCCATCAGTGCGCTGACCGCGTTGTCCAGATCGGCATCCGGCATCAGCACCGCGTGGTTCTTCGCCCCGCCCAGTGCCTGAACGCGCTTGCCGCGCTTGGTGCCTTCGGCGTAGATGTATTCGGCAATCGGCGTCGAACCGACGAAGCTCAGTGCTTTGACTTCCGGTGCTTCGATCAGCGCGTCGACCGCAGTCTTGTCGCCATGCACCACGTTCATCACGCCTTTCGGCAGACCGGCTTCCAGCAGCAGCTGAGCAATCAGCAGCGTGGAGCTTGGATCACGCTCGGACGGCTTGAGGATGAAGCAGTTGCCGCAGACGATCGCCAGTGGGTACATCCACAGCGGCACCATGGCCGGGAAGTTGAATGGAGTGATACCAGCCACCACGCCCAGCGGCTGGAAGTCCGACCAG
This sequence comes from Pseudomonas sp. NPDC087639, assembly GCF_044743385.1. Classification (NCBI taxonomy): domain Bacteria; kingdom Pseudomonadati; phylum Pseudomonadota; class Gammaproteobacteria; order Pseudomonadales; family Pseudomonadaceae; genus Pseudomonas; species Pseudomonas sp. NPDC087639. The sequence goes on from NZ_JBIUWI010000030.1 coordinate 1,379, forward strand.
GCATCGATATTCGGGCCGACGTTGCGGCTGTACTCGCCCTTGAGGATTTCCGGGGCGGCGCAGGCGAACTCGACGTTCTCGATACCGCGCTTCAGCTCACCAGCTGCGTCTTCGAGCGTCTTGCCGTGCTCTTCGCTGATCAATTGCGAGATACGCGCTTCGTTCTGCTCCAGCAGTTGCTTGAAGCGGAACATCACTTGGGCACGTTTGGCCGGCGGTGTGTTGCGCCACGCCGGGAAAGCAGCCTTGGCGGCATCGATGGCTTTCTGAATGGTTGCCTGGCTGGCCAGTGGCAACTTGTGGATCGCCTGACCCGTGGACGGGTTGAACACATCTACCGCGCGACCGTTCTCGGTCACCAGTTCGCCATTGATCAAATGCGGGATAACGCTCATCGAAAACTCCTGAATTCTTGTCAACGGATGCCCACCGGGGGCACCCGCAATTTGTAGGTATATATAGAAGGAAAATCAGTCGAGCTTGTTCAGCACTTCGCCGACCGCGTCGAACAGACGATCAAGGTCTTGCGGCTTGCTGTTGAAGGTTGGGCCGAACTGCAGGGTGTCGCCGCCGAAGCGCACGTAGAACCCGGCTTTCCACAGCGCCATACCCGCTTCGAACGGACGCACGATGGCGTCGCCGTCACGATGGGCAATCTGGATCGCGCCGGCCAGACCGTAGTTACGAATGTCGACGATGTTCTTCGAACCTTTCAAACCATGCAGCGCGTTCTCAAAGTGCGGCGCGACTTCGGCCACGCTCTGCACCAGGTTTTCCTTTTGCAGCAGGTCGAGTGCCGCCAGGCCAGCGGCGCAAGCCACCGGGTGCGCCGAATAGGTGTAACCGTGGGGGAATTCCACCGCGTATTCTGGGGTCGGCTGATTCATGAAGGTCTGGTAGATCTCGGAGCTGGCAATCACCGCGCCCATCGGGATCGCGCCGTTGGTGATTTGCTTGGCGATGCACATCAGGTCCGGGGTGACGCCAAAGCTGTCGGCGCCGAACATCGAACCGGTGCGGCCAAAGCCGGTGATCACTTCGTCGAACACCAGCAGGATGTTGTGCTGATCGCAGATTTCGCGCAGACGCTTCAGATACCCCTGAGGCGGAACCAACACGCCGGCGGAACCGGCCATTGGTTCAACGAACACGGCTGCGATGTTCGACGCATCGTGCAGTTCGATCAGCTTCAACAGTTCATCAGCCAAAGCGATGCCACCCTGCTCCGGCATGCCACGGGAGAACGCATTGCTCGCCAGTAAAGTGTGCGGCAGGTGATCGACGTCCATCATCGCCTGACCGAACATTTTGCGGTTGCCGTTGACGCCACCGAGGCTGGTGCCGGCGATGTTCACACCGTGGTAGCCACGGGCACGGCCGATCATTTTGGTTTTGGTCGCCTGACCTTTCAGGCGCCAGTAGGCACGCACCATTTTCACCGCAGTATCGGCGCACTCTGAGCCGGAGTCGGTGAAGAACACGTGGTTCAGGTTACCCGGGGTCAGGTCGGTGATTTTCTCGGCCAGTTGGAACGACAGCGGATGGCCGTACTGGAAGCCCGGCGAATAGTCGAGAGTACCCAGTTGTTTGGAGACTGCTTCCTGGATTTCCTTGCGGGTGTGCCCGGCGCCGCAGGTCCACAGACCGGACAGCGAATCGTAGATCTTGCGGCCCTTGTCATCGAACAGCCAGCTGCCTTCGGCCCCAACAATCAAACGCGGATCGCGCTGGAAGTTGCGGTTGGCGGTGTACGGCATCCAGTGCGCGTCCAGCTTCAGTTGGCTGGCCAGTGGCGACGGAGCGGTTTCAGGCATGTTCATCGGGCAAAACCTCGCAGGGCATAAGCGTCAGGGAGATAGAAAGCGTTGTTGCAGCTAAATTGCCACGCGGATAAAGTCGGTGAAATCCAACACTTCTAACCTTCAGTTAGATCATCACTAAACTTTGAGCGATCAAGCATGAGTAGCCGCCGTCCCGATCCGCTGGCCCAGGTCAGTGACTTTGATATTCGCCTGCTGCGGATTTTTCGCAGCGTTGTGGAATGTGGGGGGTTTTCAGCGGCGGAAACCGTGCTTGGCATTGGTCGATCGGCAATCAGCCAGCAGATGAGCGATCTGGAACAACGCCTCGGCCTGCGCCTGTGCCAACGCGGCCGCGCCGGATTCTCGCTGACCGAAGAAGGTCGCGAGGTCTACCAGTCAGCCCTACAGCTATTGAGTGCGCTGGAAAGTTTCCGCACTGAGGTCAACGGTCTGCACCAGCACTTGCGCGGCGAGTTGATCATCGGTCTGACCGACAACCTCGTCACCCTGCCCCACATGCGCATCACCCACGCCCTCGCCCAGTTAAAGGAACGCGGGCCGGACGTGCAGATTCAAATCCGCATGATCGCCCCCAATGAAGTCGAACAAGGCGTGCTCGATGGTCGGTTGCATGTCGGCGTGGTGCCGCAGGCCAGTGCGCTTTCCGGCCTGGAATACCAACCGCTGTACAGCGAACGCTCGCTGCTTTACTGCGCGGTCGGTCATCCGCTGTTTTATGTCGATGACAAGCAACTGGATGACGAGCGCCTGAATAGTCAGGATGCGATTGCCCCGACGTTCCGGTTGCCGGCGGACATTCAGGCGCATTACCAGGCGCTCAATTGCACCGCCAGCGCCTCCGACCGCGAAGGCATGGCGTTTCTGATTCTGACCGGGCGCTACATCGGTTACCTGCCGGATCACTACGCCAGCCTTTGGGTGCAACAGGGCCGCCTGCGTGCACTCAAGGCGCAGACGCGTTTTTATGACCTGAGCCTCGCATCGGTCACGCGCAAGGGCCGGCGCCCCCATTTGGTGCTGGAAAGCTTTCTTGAAAGCTTGGCGGCGACGCGTTGAAAGCAAGATCAAAAGATCGCAGCCTTCGGCAGCTCCTACATTTGAGGGTCCCAGCCTCATAAAGCTGAGCAAGTGGACAGCTTTTTGCAAAGCAGGATCAACCTCGATCCTCCAAACAAGAAGCGCCCCACCCATGCAGCCAGATACCGAACCGAACAGCGATCTGATCTACGGCCTCAACGACCGTCCGAAACCACCCGCCGCGATCCTCGCCGCCCTGCAACATGTGCTCGCCAGTTTTGTCGGCATCATCACCCCGCCACTGGTGATCGGCTCGGCACTCGGGTTGACCGCGCATTTGCCTTATCTGATCAGCATGGCGCTGATGGTTTCCGGTGTCGGCACGTTTATTCAGGCGCGTCGGCCGTTCGGCATCGGTGCCGGGATGATCTGTTTGCAAGGCACCAGTTTCGCCTTTCTCGGTGCGGTGCTGTCGGCGGGCTTTCTGGTCAAACAGCGTGGCGGCAGCCCGGAGGACATTCTGGCGATGATCTTCGGCGTGTGCTTTTTCGGCGCGATTGTGCAGATCGTCCTCAGCCGCTTCATTGGCCAATTGCGCCGAGTCGTTACGCCACTGGTGACCGGGATTGTCATTACGCTGATCGGTATCAGCCTGATCAAGGTCGGCATCACCGATCTGGGCGGCGGCTTCAATGCGCCGGACTTTGGCGCGCCGGGTAATCTGGCGCTGGGTGTATTTGTTTTATTGACGATCATTCTGCTCAACCGCTCAAACACACCTTGGGTGCGGCTTTCGGCGATCATCATCGGCCTGGTGCTCGGCAGTCTGGCGGCGTGGTTCAGTGGGAAACTGGTGCCGCAGCCATTGCCTGACCTGCCACTGGTGAGTTTTCCCACACCATTCAAGTTCGGATTCAGCTTCGACTGGACGGCTTTCCTGCCGGTCGCGCTGATTTATCTGATCAGCACCATCGAAACCGTCGGCGACCTCACCGCCAATTGCATGCTCGCTCGCCAGCCAATCAGCGGTCCTTCTTATATAAGCCGCTTGCGTGGCGGCGTTCTCGGTGATGGCGTGAGCTGCATGATTGCCGCGACATTCAGCGCATTCCCCAACACCACGTTTGCGCAGAACAACGGCGTGATCCAGTTGACCGGGGTTGCCAGTCGCTATGTCGGGTTGTACATCGGCGCGATTCTGTTTTGCCTCGGTCTGTTTCCAATGATCGGCGCGGTACTGCAACAGATTCCGAAACCGGTGCTCGGTGGTGCGACGCTGGTGATGTTCGGTGCGGTCGCCGCTGCTGGCGTGCGCATCCTCGCGCAGTCGCCGCTGGATCGGCGCAGCATGTTGATCATCGCCACCTCGTTCGGCCTCGGCCTGGGCATCGCCGCGCAACCGAACCTTTTGCACCTGCTGCCGAAACTGGTGCAAAACCTGTTCGACTCGGCGATCACCAGCGGTGGGCTGACAGCGATCATCCTTTGCCTGCTGCTCCCGGAAGCCAAACCGGAGGCCGCAGAAGCGCATGCACCGCTGAACAAGATCGAACAGGCGTAACGGTTTTATTGTTTGAGGACTTGTCGGATGCCTGTGGGTGCGCTATCAACGCAACTGGTTGCACCCACAGACAAAACCCGGAAGTGCCTATGACCTTTGAAGTCCCAGCTCACGGCGGCAAGCCCGCCAGCCGCATTCGTCAGAAGAACGAAGAGACCATCCTCAAAGCCGCCGAAGACGAGTTCGCCCGTCACGGGTACAAAGGCACCAGCATGAACACCATCGCCCAGAATGCCGGGTTGCCCAAGGCGAATCTGCATTACTACTTCACCAACAAACTCGGTTTGTATGTGGCGGTGCTGAGCAACATCATCGAGCTGTGGGACAGCACCTTCAACACCCTCACGGCCGAGGATGATCCGGCCGAAGCGCTGACCCGTTATATCCGCGCCAAGATGGAATTCTCCCGCCGTCAGCCGCAAGCCTCGCGCATTTTCGCGATGGAAGTGATCAGTGGTGGCGAATGCCTGACTGAATATTTCAATCAGGACTACCGCGCCTGGTTCACCGGACGGGCCGCCGTGTTCCAGGCGTGGATCGATGCCGGCAAGATGGACCCGGTGGACCCCGTACACCTGATCTTCCTGCTGTGGGGCAGCACCCAGCATTACGCCGACTTCGCCACGCAGATCTGCCGGGTCAGCGGTCGCAGCAAGTTGACCAAGCAGGATATGGAAGACGCCGGTAACAACCTGATCCGTATCATCCTCAAAGGCTGCGGCCTCACTCCTTCTATATAAGACGTTTATGCCTTTCACCCTCAGCGGTCTTTGCGAGTACCGCGAAGAGATTCGCAAAAGCCGCTTCATCACCTTCGCCGCACCGATCGGCAGCCCCGCCGACGCGCAGGCATTCTTCGAACAACACAGCGACTTGAACGCCTCGCACAATTGTTGGGCGTGGAAACTCGGCGATCAGTACCGCAGCAATGACGACGGCGAACCCGGCGGCACGGCCGGGCGACCGATTCTGGCGGCGATCGAAGCGCAGGATTGCGATCAGGTCGCGGTGCTGGTGATCCGTTGGTATGGCGGCATTCAACTGGGTACTGGTGGGTTGGCCCGGGCCTATGGCGGCGGCGCGAACAAGTGCCTGCAAACGGCGGCGAAGGTCGAGTTGATCAGTCGCGTGCCGTTGAGTTGCGCCTGTGGGTTTGCCGAGTTGGCGTTGGTGAAGTTGCGGGTGGCGGATCTCGGCGGGTTGGTGGTGGAGGAAAACTTCACAGCCAATGGCGTTGAATTGCAGTTGGCGGTAGGTGAGGCGCAGATCGACATCCTGCAAACCCAGCTCGCCGATTTGAGCCGTGGGCGAATTCTGCTCCAGCGTTAGAAGGCTGCGATCTTTTAGGGCATCCACCCAATCTGTTATTCCAATGAGTTGCCCACACCTGCTGTGCACCCGACTGTGGATAACCTGAGCACATAACGCTGTAACCCTTCTGTCACGGGGCTTTGCGCGGTTTGTTCACTTTTCGCTCAATTCGTCCGACCAAGTATAAATTTCAAACAGAAACAATCAGTTAGCGTTGTTTATCACCATTAGAAGAAAGCACCGCAGTGCTTATTCCCGGGTTTATGGCTTGCGCACAATAACTGTGGAACAACCTGTGGATAACCCGTTCATGGCTGGCGCAGTCGCAGGTTCTGCATAGGCCCGACGCTTTTGCTCGTTTTTTGATCAACTGCCCACGGGCAAAACTGGAGCCTGATCAACGGCTTTGCTCTCAATTGGTGCCGGCCACCACCACGATTCAGGCCGGGATGCTCTGCAATCGAGGCGCTGGAACAACGGTTGCGCGAGTTCCTGACTCAATGGCCAGGAAATTGCTTTATCCACAGGCACAACTCCAAGCCAGTCGAGCCTGTCATGCCCACCCCCGATACAACGCCGCGCCTGCACCTGCGCCAAATCAGCAAACGCTATCCCGGTTGCCTGGCCAACGACGCCATCGACCTGAACATCGCGCCGGGTGAAATCCACGCGCTGCTCGGTGAAAACGGCGCGGGCAAAAGTACGCTGATGAAGATCATCTACGGCGTGACCCAGGCCGATTCGGGCGAAATGCTCTGGCAAGGTCAGCGGGTGAATATTCGCAACCCGGCGCAGGCGCGGCAGTTGGGGATCGGCATGGTGTTCCAGCATTTCTCGCTGTTCGACACCCTCAGCGTGGCGCAAAACATTGCACTGGCCATGGGTGTCAAGGCCGGCACGCCGAAACAACTTGAGCCGAAGATTCGCGAAGTTTCGCGTCGTTACGGCATGGCGCTGGAGCCGGAACGACTCGTCCACAGCCTGTCGATTGGTGAGCGGCAACGGGTGGAAATCATTCGCTGCCTGATGCAGGACATTCGTCTATTGATCCTCGATGAACCGACTTCGGTGCTGACACCGCAAGAGGCCGACGAACTGTTCATCACTTTGCGTCGCCTCGCCGCCGAGGGCTGCAGCATTCTGTTTATCAGCCACAAACTCGGTGAAGTCCGCGCGTTGTGCCACAGCGCGACGGTGTTGCGCGGTGGGCGCGTAGCCGGGCATTGCGTGCCGGCCGAATGCTCGGATCAACAACTGGCGCAATTGATGGTCGGCGAAGCGGCGGCGTTGATCGGTGATTATCCAAAGGTCAGCGGCGGCGCGGCGTTTTTGCAGGTCAGTGGCTTGAACTGGCACAACCCGGATCCGTTTGGTTGCTCGCTGGCGGATATCGACTTGCAAGTGCGCAGCGGTGAAATCGTCGGCATCGCAGGGGTTGCGGGCAATGGTCAGGATGAGTTGCTCGCCCTGCTCAGCGGCGAACAAACGCTGCCGCGCGCCGAGGCGGCGACGATTCGCTTCGGTGAACAATCTGTCGCCGATTTACGCCCTGATGCACGGCGCAAACTCGGTCTGGCGTTCGTGCCCGCCGAGCGCCTCGGCCATGGCGCGGTGCCGGAGTTGAGTCTGGCGGACAACGCTCTGCTCACGGCCTTCCAACAAGGATTGGTCAGTAACGGCCTGATCCAGCGCGGCAAGGTCGAAGCCCTCGCGCAACAAATCATTCAACGCTTCGGCGTAAAAACCCCGGACACGCAAACCGCTGCGCGCAGTCTGTCCGGCGGCAATTTGCAGAAATTCATTCTGGGCCGGGAAATCCTCCAGCAACCGAAACTGCTGATTGCCGCGCACCCGACCTGGGGCGTGGACGTCGGCGCTGCCGCCACCATTCACCGCGCACTGATTGCGTTGCGCGATGCCGGTGCGGCGATTCTGGTGATTTCCGAAGACCTCGACGAACTGTTCCAGATCAGCGACCGCCTCGGCGCGTTGTGTGGCGGGAAGATATCTGCGCTGCACAACACGGCGGACACCCAACTGAGCGATGTCGGCGGCTGGATGGCCGGCCAGTTCGATGCCCCTCAACAACACGCCACGGTTTAACGGAGTTTTCAACATGCTGCTTTCCCTCGAACCCCGTGGCCAGCAATCGCGCCTGATGCTCTGGTGCTCGCCGTTGTTGGCGGCGGCGTTGACGCTCGGTTGCGGCTCGCTGCTGTTTATCGCGCTCGGCCACGACCCGCTGAAAACCTTGCACACCTTGTTGATCGCGCCGGTGAGCGACTTGTACGGCGTGTCGGAATTGCTGGTCAAAGCCCTGCCGATTCTGCTCTGCGCACTGGGGTTGGCGGTGGCGTATCAGGCGCGGATCTGGAACATCGGCGCCGAAGGTCAACTGCTGCTCGGCGCATTGGCCGGCAGTGCCTTGGCGGTGAACATCATCGATATGCAAAGCCGTTGGGCGCTGGTGCTGATTCTGCTCACCGGCACCCTCGCCGGCGCTGCGTGGGCCGGGCTGACGGCGTGGCTGCGCACGCGCTTCAACGCCAACGAAATCCTCACCAGCATCATGCTCAATTACATCGCACTGAACCTGCTGTTGTTCTGCGTCCACGGGCCATTGAAAGATCCGGCCGGATTCAACTTTCCCGAGTCGGCGATGTTCGGCGACGCCAGTCGATTACCGCTGTTGATGGAGGATGGCCGCGTGCATGCCGGGGTGTATTTCGCCCTGCTCGCACTGGTTGCGGTGTGGGTGTTGTTGCAGAAAAGCTTTGTCGGTTTCCAGATCAAAGTGCTCGGGCTGGACAAGCGCGCGGCGGGGTTTGTCGGCTTTCGCGAGAAGCGCTTGATCTGGCTGGCGCTGTTGATCAGCGGTGGGTTGGCGGGGCTGGCCGGGGTCTGCGAAGTCACGGGGCCGATCGGCCAACTCGTGCCGCAAGTGTCGCCGGGTTATGGCTATGCGGCGATCACCGTGGCGTTTCTCGGGCGGCTCAATCCGCTCGGGATTCTGTTTTCCAGTCTGCTGATGGCGCTGCTGTACATCGGTGGCGAGAGTGCGCAGATGAGCCTGAATCTGCCGCAAGCGATTACCCAACTGTTCCAGGGAATGATGCTGTTTTTTCTGCTGGCCTGTGACGTGCTGATTCTCTATCGGCCACGGCTGAAACTGCGCTGGACGCGGCGCACCTCGACCACCGCCGTAACCGCCGGAGCGCTGTGATGGATATCGATCTGCTGAGCAATATTTTCTACGCCATGGTGCGTTGCGGTACACCGCTGCTGTTGGTGGCGTTGGGTGAACTGATCTGCGAGAAGAGCGGCGTGCTCAACCTTGGGCAGGAAGGAATGATGCTGTTCGGCGCGGTCATCGGTTTTATTGTCGCGCTGAACAGCGGCAACCTGTGGCTCGGCGTGTTGTTGGCGATGCTCGCGGGGATGCTGTTGTCGTCGCTGTTTGCTCTGGTGGCGCTGGTGTTCAACGCCAATCAGGTGGCGACCGGTCTGGCGCTGACCATTTTTGGCGTGGGCCTGTCGACGTTTGTCGGGGCGGCGTGGGTCGGTAAACCGCTGACGGGATTTGAGCCAATGGCGATTCCGTATCTGAGTGACATTCCGCTGATCGGGCGGATGCTGTTTGCTCAGGATCTGTTGGTGTATCTGTCGTTCGCGCTGTTTGCGCTGGTGGCGTGGGTGATCATCAAAAGCCGTGTCGGGCTGATCATTCAAGCGGTTGGCGAGAACCCGGATGCGGCCAGTGCGATGGGCTTGCCGGTGTTGACCGTGCGCACGTTGGCGGTGCTGTTTGGCGGGGCGATGGCGGGTTTGGCCGGGGCTTATCTGTCGCTGGCGTATACGCCGATGTGGGCCGAGAACATGACCGCCGGGCGTGGCTGGATTGCCTTGGCACTGGTGGTGTTCGCCAGTTGGCGAGTGTGGCGGTTGTTGCTCGGGGCGTATCTGTTTGGCCTCGCCAGCATCCTGCACTTGGTGGCGCAGGGGTTGGGGCTGGCGATTCCGTCGAGTTTGCTGGCGATGCTGCCGTATGTCGCGACGATTGTGGTGCTGGTGTTGTTGTCGCGCGATGCGGTGAGGACACGGTTGTATGCGCCGGTGTCGCTGGGGCAGCCTTGGCAGGCAGGGCATTAATTGTTTTCTGAGCGGGCCTATTCGCGAGCCGGCTCGTTCCCACAGTAAACCGCATTCCCCTGTGGGAGCGAGCCTGCTCGCGAAAGCGTACTGACAGGCAACACCTGAGCCACGCCCCACGCCAGTTCCAAGACCAGAAAAACAATCAAGATCGAACTGGCGCCATGCAACAAGGCATACCCCTGCCAGGCCGCAAACAGAAACCGCGCCACCGCGTCATACCGTCCATAAACCCGCTGCGGATCCCGAATCCGCAGCACCGCCCACACACAAACCACCGAGCCCAACAGATTCGCCATCAACATGTGCACCGGTTGGAATGCCGGCAGTTCTCCGGGAAAATCCAGCGCGGTTAACAGCTCATGTAAAACAGCAAAACTCCACGGCGTAACAAACGCCGCCGTGACGATCAGGTCATACCAGGCACTGCCGCGCACCACGTTTCGATACTGGGTTGCCGTCCACATCATCCATGCTCCAGAAATTTGAGGAGCAACCACGGTAAAGCCTGGAGTATGCTCCAGGGTCAAGCCCTATTGAGTGCAGCACAATGCGCATCGGTGAGTTAGCCCAAGCCAGCGCCGTCAGCCGTGACGCGCTGCGTTTCTACGAGCAGCGCGGATTGATCGCGGCGCAACGCAGTGCCAACGGTTATCGCGACTATCCGTCGGAGATGGTGCAACTGGTGCTCTACATCAAGACTGCGCAACGACTGGGCTTTACCCTCGGCGAGATCGGCGCCAGCGTTGCCGCGTTGTGGAACGCGCCCGACCCGGAGAACGCCGTGGCGCAGTTGCTGCGCGACAAACTGCAACTGATCGAAACCCGCATGAGTGAACTCGACGCCTTGCGTCAGGAGTTGCAACTACGGCTCGGTCAGGCGTGTCCATTGAATCCTGAACTCTGACTTTCAAGGAACCCATCATGTCCCAGGCAAAAAACGCACTGATCATCGGCGCCTCCCGTGGCTTGGGTCTCGGTTTGGTGAAAACCCTGCTGGCCGATGGCTGGCAAGTGACGGCCACGGTGCGCAATCCGCAAAAAGCCGAGGCGTTGCAAGCGCTGGGCAACGTGCGCATCGAGAAGCTCGACATGGATGACCAGCAAGCAGTGATCGCCCTGAGTCAGCAACTCAAAGGTGAAACCTTCGACCTGCTGTTCGTCAACGCCGGAGTCAAAGGCCCGGACGTGCAAACCCCGGGCGGCGCGACACTGGCTGAAGTCGGGAAATTGTTTTTCACCAACGCCGTGGCACCGATCAATCTGGCCCAGCGCTTTGTCGGGCAGATTCGCGACGGCAGCGGCGTGCTGGCATTCATGAGTTCGGTGCTCGGCAGCGTGACCATGCCGGATGCGCCGGAGCTGGCGTTGTACAAGGCGAGCAAGGCGGCACTGAACTCGATGACCAACAGCTTCGTGACGCAATTGGGCGAGCAGAAACTGACGGTGCTGTCGCTGCATCCGGGTTGGGTGAAGACGGACATGGGCGGCGAAGGCGCTGACATTGATGTCGAGACCAGCACGCGCGGATTGGTTGACCAAGTGAATGCGTATACCGGCAAGGGCGGGCATCACTTTGTGAATTACAAGGGTGAGACCATTTCCTGGTAGGCCCACAAATCTCCATGTAGGAGCTGCCGAAGGCTGCGATCTTTTGATTTTAAAAAACAGGATCAAAAGATCGCAGCCTTCGGCAGCTCCTACAGGGGATCGTGGTGTCTGGTCGGTTGGGGCTTGCCCGTCGCAACGTTTTGTTTGAAACTCCGCACCTCGTCCATGCGGCGACCCTGGATCAGCAGACAGGGCAACACTGAGCTGGCAACCCTGAACCCAACTTTCAGAGGAGCCGGCCAAGATGCCTGCCATCCGTACCTGGTTAAAAAATCCCCTCGCCATTTTCACGTCCAACGAGCTCGATGCCCGTGGCGGTCTGGTGCTGCAAGACGGTGTGATCGTCGAAGTCCTCGCTGCCGGTCAGCAACCTTCCGCGCCATGCAATGAAGTGTTCGACGCCCGCGAACACGTGATCCTGCCGGGCCTGATCAACACGCATCACCACTTCTACCAAACCCTCACTCGCGCTTGGGCGCCCGTGGTCAATCAGCCGTTGTTTCCGTGGCTGAAAACCCTGTACCCGGTGTGGGCGCGCCTGACCCCGGAAAAACTCGCCCTCGCGACGAAAGTGGCTTTGGCTGAATTGCTGCTGTCGGGCTGCACCACCGCCGCCGACCACCATTACCTATTCCCGGACGGTCTGGAAAACGCCATCGACGTGCAAGTCGAAACCGTGCGTGAACTGGGCATGCGCGCCATGCTCACCCGCGGTTCGATGAGCCTCGGCGAGAAGGACGGTGGCCTGCCGCCGCAGCAGACCGTGCAGGAAGGTCAGGTGATTCTCGACGACAGCCAGCGCCTGATTCACGAGTACCACGAGCGCGGTGACGGCGCGCAGATCCAGATCGCTTTGGCGCCGTGCTCGCCGTTTTCGGTGACGCCGGAAATCATGTCGGCCAGCGCCGAACTGGCGAACAAACTCGACGTGCGCCTGCACACGCACCTGGCCGAAACCCTCGATGAAGAAGATTTCTGCCTGCAGCGTTTCGGCCTGCGCACCGTGGATTATCTGGACAGCGTCGGCTGGCTCGGCCCGCGCACCTGGCTGGCCCACGGCATCCACTTCAACCCGGACGAAATCGCCCGCCTCGGTCAGGCGGGCACCGGCATTTGCCACTGCCCGAGTTCGAACATGCGCCTGGCTTCCGGCATTTGCCCGAGTATCGACCTGACCGACGCTGGTGCGCTGTTTGGCCTGGGCGTCGACGGTTCGGCGTCCAACGATGCGTCGAACATGATCCTTGAAGCGCGTCAGGCGCTGTACATCCAGCGCCTGCGTTACGGTGCCGAAAAGATCACTCCGGAACGCGTGCTGGGCTGGGCGACCAAGGGTTCGGCAAACCTGTTGGGGCGTACTGACATTGGCGAACTGGCGGTGGGCAAGCAGGCGGATCTGGCGTTGTTCAAGCTCGATGAGCTGCGCTTCTCGGGTAGCCATGATCCGATTTCGGCGTTGCTATTGTGCGGCGCAGATCGGGCTGATCGGGTGATGATTGGTGGCAAGTGGCGTGTCATCGATGGTCAGGTTGAAGGGCTGGATCTCAAAGGTCTGATCGCTGATCACAGCCAGGCGGCGCGTCAGTTGATTGCTGGTACCTGATCTTTCCCAATCTGATCGTTCCCACGCTCTGCGTGGGAACGATCATCCGTCGTTAGAGGCCCAGCAAGGACAACATGATAAACGTCGCAAACAACACGAAGTGCGTCATGCCTTCGATGGCATTGGTCTCGCCGTCATTGAGGTTGATCGCGCTGACGATCAGCGTCAGGAAAATCATCACCGTCTGCACCGGTGTCATCGCCATCTGAAACGGCTGGCCGGTATACAGCGCCATCGCCTCCATCACCGGCACAGTCAGGATCACCGTCGACAGTGACGCGCCCATCGCAATATTGACCACCGACTGCATGCGGTTGGCCAATGCGGCGCGCAACGCGGTCAAAATCTCCGGTGCGGCCGAGATCGCCGCCACCAGAATCGCCGTGATCACCGGCGGCGCCCCCGTGCCTTCCAGGCCCAGATCGAGGGTCTTGGACATCACCTCGGCCAGTGCGCCGATCACCACTACACCCGCGACCAGAATCCCGATCGACAGCGCCAGGCTGACCGGTTTCGGCTCCTGCTCCATCGGCTCTTTTTTGCGGCGTTTGTCCGGGTAGCTGTAGCTGAAAAAGTAGCTGTGCGGGCCAACCTGCATGCGCAGGAACAACGCGTAAAGCACCACCATCGCGCCGATGGTGAACGCCGAATAAATCTTCCAGTTGGCCTCGGGAATGAACTCCGGCACCACCATCGACACGCCCATGGCGGTGAGGATCATCACGCTGTAGCTGCGCGCCGAATCATCGTTGTAGGACTGCTCGCCGTGCTTGATCCCGCCCATCAGCGCGGCGAGGCCGAGGATGCCGTTGATGTCGAGCATCACTGCGGAATAGATGGTGTCGCGCACCAGCGTCGCCGAGGCTTCGTTGCTCATCATGATCGCCAGGATCACCACTTCCACCAGCACGGCGGCCAGGGTGAGGATCATCGTGCCGTAGGGATCGCCGACTTTTTCCGCCAGCAGTTCAGCTTGATGGGCGACACGCATCGAGGCGGCGACGATGAACGCGATCAGCACCAGACCTGAAATCAGCGCGACCATCTGGCCGCTGTGCAGCATCCAGTGTTCTAGTGGATAAGCGACGAGTGCGGCGAGCAGGGCCAGCACAAGAAAGCTTTCTTGCTTGAGGATATTGAGCATTGCGGGCCTTTTTACCGGAGAGTGCGAATGAGCTACTGACTGCGGGGCGGCGCTAACGTTTCGTTACACCTTAGCGCACCAGTGGATGGCAGCTGGTTTCAGGCATGCACTTTTATTGGCCTTGCCGGCCTCTTCGCGAGCAGGCTCGCTCCCACATTGAGATGCATTCCCCTGTGGGAGCGAGCCTGCTCGCGAAGGCCGTTATGCGGTTTCGTGACGTTTGTTGTCCTGTTGGTCAGCAATTTGCATTGGCCCTGACCACACACACAAAAATGGAGCTCCAATTCATGCAAATACGTCCGCTGCACAAACTGCTGTGCGCCGCTATCGGTCTGGGGATCAGCCTAAGCGCCAGCGCTGCCGATCCGCTGAAGGTCGGTTTCGTCTACATCGGCCCGATCGGCGACCACGGCTGGACGTATCAGCATGAACAGGGGCGCAAGGCGCTGGCGGAGAAGCTCGGCTCACAGATCACCACCAACTACGTGGAGAACGTTGCCGAAGGCGCCGACGCCGAGCGGGTGATCCGCAACATGGCCAAGGACAAGTACGACCTGATCTTCACCACATCTTTCGGCTACATGAACCCGACGCTGAAAGTCGCCAAGCAATTTCCCAAAGTGACCTTCGAACACGCCACCGGTTACAAGCAGGACAAGAACCTCGGCACCTATCTGGCGCGCACTTACGAGGGCCGTTACGTCGGCGGTTTCCTCGCGGCGAAGATGACCAAGACCAAAAAGATCGGCTATGTCGCCTCGTTCCCGATTCCGGAAGTGATCCGCGACATCAACGCGATTCAACTGGCCCTGAACAAGTACAACCCCGGCACCGAGATCAAAGTGGTGTGGGTCAACTCGTGGTTCGATCCGGGCAAGGAAGCCGATGCCGCCAACGCACTGATCGACCAGGGTGTCGACGTGGTGTTCCAGCACACCGACAGCCCGGCACCGATTCAGGCGGCCGAACGCCGTGGGGTGTATGCGGTGGGGTATGCCTCGGACATGGCGCACTTCGGCCCGAAAGCGGTGCTGACCTCGATCGTCAACGACTGGGCGCCGCACTACATTCAGGCGACACAAAGCGTCATCGACCATACCTGGAAGTCTCAGGATTACTGGGGCGGGCTGAAAGAAGGCACGGTTGAACTGCCGATCAGCGATCTGGTGCCGGCGCCGGTTAAAGCCGAGGCCGAGCAGATCATTGCCGACATCAAGAGCGGCGCTTTGCAACCGTTTACCGGGCCGATCAAGGATCAGGCCGGGGTCGAGAAAATTCCGGCGGGTGTGAGTGCGACCACGGCGGAATTGGCGTCGATGAACTATTACGTGGAAGGCATGAAGGCTGAGATGCCGAAGTAATTTTTACTCACTACACAAAACCCTGTGGGAGCGAGCCTGCTCGCGAAAGCGGTGTGTCATTGAACAAAGATGTTGTCTGACACGCCCTCTTCGCGAGCAGGCTCGCTCCCACATTGGAAACTCACCGCCCCAAGGATTGTGTATGGATCAGCTTCCCATCATCGACATCAGCCCGCTCTACAGCGACAACCAGAACGCCTGGCCCGCCGTCGCCGCACAAATCGATCTGGCCTGCCGCGAGTGGGGCTTCTTCTATATCAAGGGCCATCCTATCCCGGCGCAGCGCATCGACGCCCTGCTCGACCATGCGCAACGCTTTTTTGCGCGACCTGCGCAGGAAAAACTTCAGATCGATATCACCCAGACCCGCCACCATCGCGGCTATGGCGCCATCGCCACCGAACAACTCGACCCGGATAAACCCAGCGACCTGAAAGAAACCTTCGACATGGGCCTGCACCTGCCGGCGAACCATCCCGAGGTACTGGCAGAAAAACCCTTGCGCGGGCCGAACCGCCATCCTGCGCAAGCGGGATGGGAAAGCTTGATGGAGCAGCATTACCTCGATATGCAGGCCCTCGCGCAAACGTTGCTGCGAGCAATGACCATTGCCCTCGGCATTGAACGTGATTTCTTCGACAGCCGTTTCAATGAGCCTGTCAGTGTGCTGCGCATGATCCACTACCCACCGCGCCACACCGCCAGTTCCGCCGAACAGCAAGGTGCCGGCGCGCACACCGATTACGGCTGCATCACCCTGCTCTATCAGGACAGCGCCGGTGGCCTGCAAGTGAAGAACGTCAACAGTGAATGGATCGATGCGCCGCCGATTGACGGCACCTTCGTGGTCAACCTCGGCGACATGATGGCGCGCTGGAGCAACGACCGTTATCGCTCGACGCCACATCGGGTGAACAGCCCGCTCGGGGTGGATCGCTATTCGATGCCGTTCTTCGCCGAACCGCACCCGGACACTCGCATCGAATGCCTGCCCGGTTGCCAGGACGCACAGCACCCGGCGAAATATCCGACCACCACTTGCGCCGAATTCCTGCTGTCGCGCTTCGCCGATACCTACGCCTATCGGCGGGAACAGGAAGCGGTGTGACGGATCGGTTGGTCAGGTTTTGCCAATTGTTTCGGCGAGCATCTGTAGAATGCCGCCATTGCACCTGATGAGAAAAGAATATGTACGACTGGCTCAACGCCCTGCCCAAGGCTGAACTGCACCTGCATCTGGAAGGCTCGCTGGAGCCCGAGCTGCTGTTCGCCCTGGCCGAACGCAACAAGATCGCCCTGCCGTGGAATGACGTCGAAACCCTGCGCAAGGCTTACGCCTTCAACAATCTGCAGGAATTTCTCGACCTGTATTACCAGGGCGCCGACGTGCTGCGCACCTCCCAGGATTTCTACGACCTGACCTGGGCCTACCTGCTGCGCTGCAAAGCGCAGAACGTGATTCACACCGAACCGTTCTTCGATCCGCAGACCCACACCGACCGGGGTATCCCGTTCGAAGTGGTGCTCAACGGCATCGCCGCCGCATTGAAAGATGGTGAGCAGCAACTGGGTATCACCAGCGGTTTGATCCTGAGCTTCCTGCGCCACTTGAGCGAAGAAGAAGCACAGAAAACCCTCGATCAGGCGCTGCCGTTCCGTGACGCGTTTGTCGCGGTCGGTCTGGACAGTTCCGAGATGGGCCATCCGCCGAGCAAGTTCCAGCGCGTGTTCGACCGCGCCCGTCACGAAGGCTTCCTGACCGTCGCCCACGCCGGTGAAGAAGGCCCGCCGGAGTACATCTGGGAAGCCATCGATCTGCTGAAAATCCAGCGCATCGATCATGGCGTGCGCGCCATCGAAGACGAGCGCCTGATGCAACGGATCATCGACGAGCAGATCCCGCTGACCGTGTGCCCGCTGTCGAACACCAAGCTCTGCGTGTTCGATCACATGTCGCAGCACAACATCCTCGACATGCTCGAACGTGGCGTGAAAGTCACGGTCAACTCCGATGACCCGGCGTATTTCGGCGGTTATGTCACCGAGAACTTCCATGCGCTGTACGAGCATTTGGGCATGACCCAGGATCAGGCCAAGCGCCTGGCCCAGAACAGCCTGGATGCGCGGTTGGTAAAACCGTAATAACGCTGAAGATCCAACGTGGGAGCGAGCTTGCTCGCGCCCACATTTATACCGATGTCGACTCTGTCAGCTCTTCCAGCGTTTTGCCCCGCGTCTCCATCCCGAACAGCCACACCACCCCCGCCGCAATCGCGAAGCACAACGCGCCTAACGCAAACACCCCACCCTGCCCGGTGATCGGGAACACCAGCCCGGTGATCAACGGCCCGAGCAAGGAACCCACACGGCCAATCGCCGAGGCAAACCCCGAGCCTGTCGCCCGAGCCGAGGTTGGATACAACTCCGGCGTGTAGGTGTAGAGCACCGCCCACATGCCAAACAGGAAAAACTGCATCAGCAATCCCGTGCTGATCAGCAAGGCCACGTTGCCGCCAAACACCGCGCTCTGCCCGTAGAGAAACGCCATCACCCCGCCGCCGAGCAACGTGACGATGCACACCGGTTTGCGTCCCCAGCGCTCCACCAGCCACGCGGCCATCAGAAATCCGGGAATCCCGCCGAGAGAAATCAGCACGGTGTAGTAAACCGACTGGGTTACGGCGAAACCCGACTGTTGCAGCAATGCACTGAGCCACGACGTCAGCCCGTAAAAACCCAGCAGCGCAAAGAACCACAGGCTCCAGATCATCGTTGTGCGCTGGCGGTATTGCGGCGACCAGATCTGCTTCAGCGCCGAGAAAAAGTTGCCCGGAGGCGTCACGGTTCGCGGCAGGCGCAGCGGTTGCGGCAATGTCGCAACGCCAAGGGACGATCGCACGCGCTCTTCGATCCCGTTCAAGACTTTATCGGCATCTCCATGCCGCCCGGCCTGTTCCAGCCAGCGCGGTGACTCGGGTATGAAAAACCGGATCGCCAGCACAAACACCGCCGGCACCGCCAACACCAGAAAGATGTCGCGCCAGCCAATCACCGGCAACAGGAAGTACGACAGCACCCCGGCTGCGACAAAACCCAGCGGCCAGAAGCCATCCATCAATGCGATGTAGCGACCGCGCCGTTGCGCCGGAATCAGCTCGGACAACATCGACTGCGCAATGGGAAACTCCATGCCCATGCCGATCCCCAGCAGGATGCGGAACAGCGTCAGCGTCTCGACCGTTTGCGCCGTCGAGCACAGGTAACTGGCCACTCCCCAGAGAACGATGCTCCACTGAAACACCGGTTTGCGCCCGAAGCGGTCGGCGAGCATGCCGGAAAGCGACGCGCCCAGCACCATGCCGAAGAAGCTCGAACTGGCGAGCAGCCCCGCCTGCGCACTACTCAGACCAAACTCGGCTTTGATCGAACCGAGCAGGAACGTCATCATCGCCAGATCCATGGAGTCGAAGAAAAACGCCAAGGCGATGATGATGAAAATAATCCGGTGATAACCGCTGATCGGCAGCCGTTCCAAACGTTCTGCCGCGCTGAAGCCTTGAGTGTCCATGCCGCCTCCCCCATCCGAAAAGTCCCCGGATCGAGTGTGCGCGATGGTGATTCAGAGTTAGTACTGGATGCGACCTGCTCGCAGTCGTAGACGACGCCGTAACGCCCGACGTCCTTCTCAATCGCTCTACAACGCCATTTCCAGCTCGGTTTCCCGGGCGAAACGGTGCAACTCGCGCTGTCCGGTGGCCGTCAACTGCAGGGCTCTTGAGTCATTGGGCAACGTCAGCCAACCGGACTGCATGAACAACTGCAGCAACGCCGCGCCGAGTGAACCGCCCATGTGCGGACGACGCTCGCTCCAGTCCGGGCAGGCACAGGCTACCTGTACATTGCGATGGGCGAGTGCCTGGATGAATACCCCGCGACCGGCCAATTGTTTCGCGCCTTTTTGCGTCACCACCACGCGCTGTTCAAGCTGTTCGATCCAGCCGGCGTCGAGCAGGCGCTGGTACAGATCGGCAGCCAGCGTGCCGCCCAGGTGGTCATCGCAAAAGCGTGCGCGCAACAGCGAAGAAGGCGCTGCCTGAGGTTTGGCCATGGGTGTGGCGCGCTTGAATACTTCGGGTATTTCCCGCGGGGCACTGGCGATGGTGGCGCTGGCCAGGGCTTCTATCGCCGCCCCCACCTCCGGCGCCGAGAGACGGAAAAACCGTTTGCGACCACGGACTTCGACCTTCAACAGACCGCCGGTGGCCAGCCGTGCCAGATGCGCACTGGCCGACGACGGCGACAGCCCTGCCAGTAGCGCAAGCTCCTCGGTGTGCCGGGCCGAGCCGTCCATCAACGCCCACATCATCGCGCTGCGCTTGGGGTCGGCCAGCAACGTGGCGATCTGGCTGATGCAAGGTGCATGTTCCATGTATTCACTCCCTGTGGAATCGTATCGTCTACTGCTCGCAGACATCTTGACCAGTAATGGGTCGGCGGCCAAGACGCGAAAATCGCCCTGAACCGGGGCAAGGCAGGCCGTTGACATAACATGTTCCGGCACAGAACCCGGCGACGAAATGCAGCCCTGATCTAAACAGTGGCAGTTCGGCATTGACGGCGTTCGGGCCATGTTTCGGTACCGGCATGAGGCGGGCGCTAGTATAAGCGGGATGCAAGCCCCGTCCCGCGCCTAAGCCTGCACGGGTGGTGATTGTTCCTGACAGAAATTTCTCTATTTAGCTGCGACTAATGATCAAGTTTCTGGAAAGCGGGAAATTGACTACTCAAATCAGCGCATCGGCTGGCGAGCATTTCCCTCAGAAGGTTCACCGGCTTACTCAATTGTGCGCGATGGGCGCACAGCAAATTCAGCGGAGCGCGTTCGCACAGCAGCTCTGGCAGCAGCACTTTGAGGCGCCCGGCAAGGACATCGGCGCCCACATCCAGCCATGACTTGTAGGCAATTCCCGCTCCTGCCACCGCCCATAGACGCACGACGTCGGCGTCATCACTGAATCGGTCGCCACTGACCGTCAGGCCGACCTCGCGTTTACCGTCGTGAAAACTCCAGTGGTCATGAACCCGACTGCCGAGCATGTACAACAGGCAATTGTGCTGAGCCAGTTGTTCGAGCTGGCGCGGTTCGCCGTGCCGCGCCAGATAGGCCGGTGATGCGCAGAGCACGCGATGGTTGTCCGGGGCGATAGGCAGGGCAACCAGGCTGGAGTCTTCCGGCTCGCCATAGCGCAGAGCGATGTCCACGGGCTGGCGGAACAGATCGGCGATACGGTCGCCGAGCAGCAGGCGTACGGTGAGTTTCGGGTGCTCGCGCTGGAACTCGTCGAGCCATGGCAACAACAAGTTGCGGCCGAAGTCCGAGGGCGCCGACAGCTGCAAAATCCCGCTGACCTGTTCCTGTCCACTGGCCAGTAACCGCCGGCCCTCATCGAGATTACTCAATGCCGCACGGGCGTATTCGAGAAAACCTTCGCCCTCGGCGGTCAGGCGCAGGCTGCGCGTCGAACGGGCCAGCAGGCGCGCACCGAGTTGCTGTTCGATACGCTTGAGCGCCGCACTGGCCACGGCGGCGGACATGTCCATCACCCGCGCCGCCGCCGACAGACTGCCCAGATCCGCCGCCCGGACAAACAACTGCAAATCATCGAAACGCAGCATCCACAGCCCCGATTATCAAAAAAATATTGAAAGAGACTGCGGTTTTAGCCGGTTTTATCTTGTGAAGAAATAGCCAATCATCTGTCCCATCGAATTTGCCCTGCATTACTTACTGTTCGGAGCCACTCATGAAAGCCATTGCCTATTACGCTTCCTTGCCCATCAGCGACGCAAAAGCCCTGCAAGACATCGAACTGCCAGAGCCGATGGCCGGCCCGCGCGACCTGTTGGTGGAAGTCAAAGCCATCTCGGTCAACCCGGTGGACACCAAGGTACGGCAGAACGTAGCCCCTGAAGGTGGCGCCGCGAAAGTACTGGGCTGGGACGTGGCCGGTGTGGTCAAGGCGGTTGGCAGTGAAGTGACGCTGTTCAAGGCTGGTGACAAAGTCTTTTACGCCGGCTCCATTGCCCGCGCGGGCGGCAACAGCGAATTGCACGTGGTCGATGAGCGGATTGTCGGCCATATGCCCAAGTCCCTCGGTTTCGCCGAAGCCGCCGCCCTGCCCCTGACTGCGATCACCGCGTGGGAGTTGTTGTTCGAACGCCTGCAAATCGGCGAAGGCCAAACCGATGAAGGCCAGAGCCTGCTGATCGTCGGCGCGGCGGGCGGGGTCGGTTCGATCCTCACTCAATTGGCCAAGCAACTGACCGATCTTAAGGTGATCGGTACTGCATCGCGCGAGCAGACCCGTGATTGGGTCACGGAGCTGGGCGCGGATCTGGTGATCGACCATAGCCAGCCGTTGAGCGAGGAACTGAAACGCGCCGGCATTGACAACGTGACCCACGTCGCCAGCCTGACCCAGACCGATCAGCATCTGGATCAATTGGTCGAAGCACTGGCGCCGCAAGGCAAACTGGCATTGATCGATGATCCGAAGTCGCTGGACGTGACCAAGCTCAAACGCAAGAGCCTGTCGCTGCACTGGGAGTTCATGTATACCCGCTCGCTGTTCGAGACGCCAGACATGATCGAGCAGCACAACCTGCTCAACCGCGTGGCCGAGCTGATTGATGCGGGGACGTTGAAGACGACGGTCGGCGAGCACTTCGGCACGATCAACGCGGTCAATCTGCGCCGGGCACATGAGCTGCTGGAGAGCGGCAAAGCCAAGGGGAAAATTGTTTTAGAAGGTTTCTGAAGAGCAGAAGATCGCAGCCTGCGGCAGCGCCTGCATGGGCTGCGGTCTTTTTTTGCCGTCAGTCAGATGCTTGACCGTTGTCACAATTGCGATCGTATTCGGGTCTACAATCGAAACCTCTGCGGTACATCTTTTACGTAAGGGAGGTCAGCAATGAAGATCCTGATAAAAGAAGTGGCAAAGTCTCAATGGCAGGTTCGACTCGACCAGCACGCCGTGACATTCCGCAGTGAAGCCGAAGCCTTGGCCTTCACCCGCACCCTAGAAGCGCGAATTTGCGCGCCGCACCAGTTTCCCGACCGCAGCCAGCAGCGCGCCGCCGGCTGAGTCACCTCACGCAGCGGCTTGCGCTACCGCCCGGGCATTCTGCAAACGCCGGGTGAGCATCGCGACGCTCACTACCAACAACCCGCACAGGCTGATGACCATGGCCATCGGCATGGCGCTGCCGTCGTGCAGGATTGCCACCAGCGAAGCGGCGCCGGATGCAACGCTGAATTGCAAGCAGCCCATCAGCGCCGACGCACTGCCGGCCCGCGCTCCTTGGCCGTTCATCGCACATGCCGAAGCGTTGGGCAGGATGCAACCGAGGCTGGCGATGCAGATGAACAACGGAATCAAAAGCGGCCACAGCGCTTCGGTGTGCAGCGCACTGACCGCCAGCAATGCCACACCCGCCAACAGGTACACCCACACTGCACGCGCCAGCAGAAAGGCCGGGCCGCGTTTGGCCAATAGCCGCGCATTGACCTGAGCCACCAGAATGAAACCCGCCGCGTTGGTGCCGAACAACCAGCCGAAATGCTCGGCCGGCACGCCGTAAAGTTTGATGAAGACGAACGGCGAACCGGCGATGTAGGAAAACATCCCGGCGACGGCGATACCCCCGGTCAGGGCGTGGCCAAGAAATACCCGATCCTTGAACAGCCGCCCGTACTGACGCAGTGCACCGGACAACGGCTGGCGCGGCACATGGTCAGGCAGACTTTCCGGCAGACCGAGGGCCACGGCCAAGCCAGCCAATGCACTGAACCCGGTCAACACCAGGAAGATCGACTGCCAGCCTGTGGTGTTGACCAGCAGCCCGCCCAGCATCGGCGCCAGAATCGGTGCCAGGCCCATCACCAGCATCAATTGCGAGAACACCTTCGCCGAGCCCACCGCATCGCATTTGTCGCTGACCACCGCCCGGGCAATCACCATCCCCGCGCAACCGCCCAGCGCCTGGACAAAACGCGCGCCGATCAGCCATTCAAGGTTTGGCGCATAAGCGCAGGCCAATGACGCCAGGGTGAACAGCGCAACGCCGCTGAGCAGCGGAATCCGCCGACCGAAACGATCTGCCACCGGGCCGTATAAAAGCTGACCAATGGACAGGCCGAGGAAATAGGCCGCCAAGGTCAACTGGACGTGTTTTTCATCGGTGCCAAAGGCCAGCGCCATCGACGGGAATGCCGGCAGATAGAAGTCGATCGCTAAAGGACCGAAGGCGCTCAAGGCGCCAAGGATCAGAATGGTACGCAGGTTCATCAGGCATCCAGGTTGGCAAGTCGGCAGCCCGACAGTCTAGCCGCGCCCGGACGCCTTGAACATTCCGATAGCTCGCTAACTATAAAAACCTCAGGCCAGTTTTGCCGGATAGCCTTCTTCGCTGATGATCGCGATGACCTGTTCTGCGCTCAGCGCACTTTCGACGCCGACTTCTTTGGCAGCCAGATCGACGTGCACACTGGCCGCCGGATCCTTGGACTGCAGGGCTTGAGTGACGGCTTTGACGCAGTGACCGCAGGACATGCCTTGAACATTGAACACTTGCATGGAGTGACTCCTTTGAGTGAGGTTGCCGGCAGTTTCGAGCTTGCCACGATGGTAAGGTCAAGTTCTTGAATAAACTGCCGGGCTGGCAATCGGCGCCGCGCTCGGCCAAGCTGCATGCATCTATGACATGAACTCAGGAGATTCAGCCATGCGCTGGTCAGCATTCAGCCTGTTTGGCTTTCTCAGTCTTTTTGCCGCTTTCCCTTCGGCGCACGCCGCCGGAGAGGACTACGGGGTGCTGATCATTTCCCGCGAGCGCCTGGAAGTGGCGACCTCCTGCGAGATTGGCGTGTATATCCAGGATCAATTGTCGGCGCGGCTGTTTCAGGAACAGAGCACCTCGTTCAACCTGCCGCCGGGCACTGTTTCGCTGCGTCTGAAACTGTTGCCGGGGCAAGTGCCGGGCTGCAATCCGGGATTGCTGGCGCCAGGTTCACAGGAGATCAAACTGCATGCTGGTGATGTGCAGAAGTACCGAATCGCGATGACCCAGGAAGGCATGTACCTCAAGCGCGCCGATCTCGGGTACTAAGTCGCTCCCACATGATCGTTCCCACGCTTCGCATGGGAACGATCAACGGTAGAAGATTGGCGCTTGACCTTGCCCGCGTGGCAAGGTTGATCCTGTAGGCAACTTCTACAGGGAGCGTGACCGATGTCCGAATCCATCACTTTCGATCTGCCGATTGCCGGCATGACCTGCGCCAGTTGCGCCGGGCGTGTCGAGCGCGCCTTGAGCAAAGTCATCGGCGCCAGTGCCGTCAGCGTCAACCTCGCCACCGAACAGGCGCGAGTCCACGCGCCCGGCGACAGTTTGCCGGCGTTGATGGCAGCCGTTGAGCGCGCCGGTTACAGCGTGCCGCAACAAACCATCGAGTTAAGCATCGACGGCATGACCTGCGCTTCCTGCGTGGGTCGCGTCGAGCGCGCCCTGAACAAAGTCCCGGGCGTTAAAAGCGTCAGCGTCAATCTGGCCAACGAACGCGCCCACCTCGAACTGCTCGGCCAGGTCGACTCACAAACCCTGCTCGACGCCGTGAGCAAGGCCGGTTACTCGGCCAGCATCTGGCAAGCCGAACATCCGCAAACCGATAACCAGCAACAGCGCCTGCAACATGAACGCTGGGCGCTGATCTGCGCGATTGCCCTCGCGCTCCCATTGGTGTTGCCGATGTTACTGCAGCCATTCGGCATCCATTGGATGCTGCCGGCCTGGGTGCAATTCGCCCTCGCCACACCTGTGCAATTCATCTTCGGTGCGCGCTTTTACGTGGCCGCGTGGAAAGCCGTGCGCGCCGGCGCAGGCAACATGGACTTGCTCGTCGCGCTCGGCACCAGCGCCGGGTATGGCTTGAGTCTTTACGAGTGGGCGACCGCCGCCGGGCGCATGCCGCATCTGTATTTCGAAGCCTCGGCCGTGGTGATTGCACTGGTACTGCTCGGTAAATATCTGGAGAGCCGCGCCAAACGTCAGACCGCCAGCGCCATTCGCGCCCTTGAAGCCTTGCGTCCGGAGCGGGCGATTCAAGTGATCGACGGCCGCGAACAGGACGTCGCCATCAGCGCCCTGCGCCTGAACGATCAGGTACTGGTCAAACCCGGCGAGCGTTTCCCGGTCGATGGCGAAGTGCTGGAAGGCCAAAGCCACGCCGACGAAGCCTTGATCAGCGGCGAAAGCCTGCCGGTGCCGAAACAACCGGGTGATAAAGTCACCGGCGGCGCGATCAACGGTGAAGGCCGCTTGCTGGTGCGCACCACCGCCCTTGGCGCGGAAAGCGTGCTGGCGCGGATCATTCGTCTGGTCGAAGACGCTCAAGCGGCGAAAGCACCGATCCAGAAACTGGTGGATAAAGTCAGCCAGGTGTTCGTGCCGACAGTATTGGTGTTGGCCCTGGCGACGCTGATCGGCTGGTGGCTATACGGCGCGCCGCTGGAAACCGCGCTGATCAATGCTGTCGCGGTATTGGTCATCGCTTGCCCCTGTGCGCTCGGCCTCGCCACGCCGACCGCGATCATGGCCGGCACTGGCGTGGCCGCGCGTCACGGCATTCTGATCAAGGACGCCGAAGCCCTGGAACGTGCCCATGAAGTCAGCAACGTGGTGTTCGACAAAACCGGCACGCTGACCTCTGGCACGCCGCGCATCGCCCATTTCAGCGCGGTCGATGGCGACGAAAACACACTGCTGAAACTGGCCGGCGCGCTGCAACGTGGCAGTGAGCATCCGTTGGCCAAAGCCGTGCTGGATGCGGCCGCTGAACGTGATCTGACGGTACCCGATGTCAGCGACAGCCAATCCCTGACCGGTCGCGGCATCGCCGGCAGCCTTGACGGTCGGCGTCTGGCGCTGGGCAATCGGCGGATGCTTGAAGAAAGTGGTTTGAGCACCGGCAGTCTGGCTGAGTCTGCGCAAGCCTGGGAAGCCGAGGGCCGCACCCTTTCATGGCTGATCGAACAAAGTCCGCAGCCGCGCGTACTCGGTCTGTTCGCTTTCGGTGACACGTTGAAACCCGGCGCACTGGAGGCGGTGCAACAACTCGCCGCCCGAGATATCCACAGCCATCTACTGACCGGCGACAACCGTGGCAGCGCGCGCGTCGTGGCCGAGGCTCTGGGCATCAAAAATGTTCACGCCGAAGTGTTGCCAGCGGACAAAGCCGCCACCGTTGCCGAGCTGAAGAAAACCGGCGTGGTCGCCATGGTCGGCGACGGTATCAACGACGCCCCGGCACTCGCGGCGGCGGACATCGGCATCGCCATGGGCGGTGGCACCGACGTGGCCATGCATGCGGCCGGCATCACCCTGATGCGCGGTGATCCACGGCTGGTGCCGGCGGCGCTGGAAATCAGCCGCAAAACCTACGCGAAGATCCGCCAAAACCTGTTCTGGGCCTTCGTCTACAACCTGATCGGCATTCCGCTGGCGGCGTTCGGCTTCCTCAACCCGGTGCTGGCCGGTGCGGCGATGGCGCTGTCGAGCGTCAGCGTGGTGAGCAATGCGCTACTGTTGAAAACCTGGAAACCCAAGGATCTGGAGGAGCACCGATGAACATCGGCCAAGCGGCCCGCCACAGTGGCCTGAGCGCGAAAATGATCCGTTATTACGAGTCGATCGGTTTGCTCAAAGCGGCCCATCGTACTGACAGCGGTTATCGGATTTACGGCGATGACGACTTGCACACATTGGCCTTCATCAAGCGTTCGCGTGACCTGGGGTTTTCTCTGGAGGAAGTCGGCAAGCTGCTGACGCTCTGGCAGGACCGGCAACGGGCCAGCGCCGATGTGAAGGCGCTGGCCCGGCAGCACATCGACGAGTTGAACCAGAAGATCCGCGAGCTGGGCCAGTTGCGCGACACCCTGCAGGATCTGGTCGAACACTGCCAGGGCGACCATCGCCCCGACTGCCCGATCCTCAAGGAGCTGGCGTCGGGCTGCTGCGCAACACCCGCCCGCGCCTGAGCGCCAATACTTTCACCGTGAGCAAGGTGCCCAGGGGAATGCCGTGGAACAGTATGACCACGGCACCGGGGGTCCACCATTGGTAGAACGGCGCGGCGATCAGCATGCCGATGCCGAACCCGGTCATTTGCAACAGCGTCAGGAAGCTGAAGATCGGCAGACGCAAATCCTCGGGCTCACGTTGTAGCCGCGAGAGCAGACCGACCTCGGAAAAGCCGTCGCCCAAACCCGCCGGCAATGAAAACAGCAGCAACCCGTAGAGGCTGTGTTGCTGGAACATCAGGATAAAACCGCAAGACATCAGCGCCACGCCGAAGAAAAACCGCCGTTCCAGGTGAATGTTGTCGGAGCCTTTCAGGCGGCTGGCGATGCGTGCGCCGAGCAGCTTGCCACTGGCCCACACCGCCAGCATCAAGCCCAATGTGGTACTTGCCGAATCCGGTGACAGCAGTTTTGAAATGATCGGAAAACCGACGTTGTGCGCGGCGCTGCCCAAGGTGTCGGCCATCGTCACGGCAAGCATCGCGGCAATCACCGGGGCACTGCGCAGACCTTGCCTGAGGGCTGACCACTCGCCGCGTGCGGACTTTTCATTGAGGGTCGGGGTGTCGAAACGCAGCGGCACAATCAACAACGCTGCCAGCAAGTAGGTCAGCGCGTTTAGCGCGAACACCACTTCAAAACCGAAACCGGCCACCAGCAATCCCGAAACCAGACTGCCGCCAACCATCGCCGCCGATGAGGCCGAGGTGATCCAGGCGTTGGTCTTGAGCAAATGCGCAGGCTCAATCAAGCGCGGCAACTGGCTATTGAGACCGATGGCGAACATCGAATTGCCGAAGCCCAGCCCGAACGCGATGAACGGCAACAGCAGCGCTTGCTGGCTGACCGGCACAATCAACAGCAGACCGAGCACACCGGCGCGCAGCAGATCGAAGGCGATCAGCGGCAGACGGCCGCTGAAGCGTCGGTAAAACCCCGTGCCGATCAGACTGGCGAAGATCCCGCCACCGACGCGGCTGGCCAGGAAGATGCCGACGCTCATTGCGCTGTTGCTCAGCAGATAGACGTAAGTGGCCAGCGCAACCATGTTGAGGAAGGCGCCGAAATCGGAAATCAGCCGGGCGGTGATGATCAGGTGGGCGTTGCGGGGGCTGGTCACATACATTCCTTGTAGGAGCTGCCGAAGGCTGCGATCTCTTGATCTTGCCCTTAAAAAACAGGATCGAAAGATCGCAGCCTTCGGCAGCTCCTACAAGGGGTAATGCAAATATAAAAAAACCCGGCCGAAGCCGGGTTTTTTGTTACGCAATCACTGCATCCACGGTGGCGGCGGTGGTTCATCCGACTTGCCCTTGGGCTCGTCGTCTGCCGCACGAATCGCTTGCTTGCGCTCTTCGTCCAGCCGCGCCGCTTCGATCTCGCGCAGCACCCCGCCAACATCGGCCAGATCCTCCGGATCGTCGAACTCGCCGGTCAGCACGCTGGCCGGGTGCAAGGTGCCGGCTTCGTACAACGCCCACATTTCCTTGGCGTACTTGGTCTTCTTCAGTTCCGGCGCGAAACGGCCGAAATACGAAGCCATGTTGCCAACGTCACGTTCGAGCATGCTGAACGCGTGGTTGTTGCCCGCAGCATCCACCGCTTGGGGCAGGTCGATGATGACCGGCCCGGTCGGTGTCAGCAGCACGTTGAACTCGGAGAGGTCACCGTGCACCAGACCGGTACACAACATCAGCACGATCTGCGAAATCAGGAACGCGTGATACTCGCGCGCCTGATCCGGCTCCAGCACCACGTCGTTCAGACGCGGTGCCGCCTCGCCGAATTCGTCGGCCACCAGTTCCATCAACAGCACGCCGTCGAGGAAATCGTAAGGCTTGGGTACGCGTACCCCGGCACTGGCCAGACGGAACAGCGCCGCAACCTCGGCGTTCTGCCAGGCATCCTCGGTCTCTTTGCGACCGAACTTGGAGCCCTTGGCCATCGCGCGAGCCTGTCGGCTGTTGCGAACCTTGCGGCCTTCCTGATACTCGGCCGCCTGGCGGAAACTACGTTTGTTCGCCTCCTTGTAGACCTTTGCGCAACGTAACTGATTGCC